>JAAWCD010000021.1 GCA_022793095.1 Oscillospiraceae bacterium
ACCGTCTGAACCGGCCTTTTTCCGTCCAGCCGCGTCAAACATGCTCGGAATACATCCAGTATTCCTGCGCTTTTTTCCTTGCCGGACGAAAAAATTCCGGCCCATCCAGCGCACCCGGAGATTTTAAACAGGCTCTAAGAAACCGCCGCAGTACGCCAGCATAAAGTTCTTTGCCAAGCTTTCTTTCAAGAAAGCGGCGGACAGCCGCCCTCCACCCTCAATGGGCGGCTGTCCGCGTGGGGCGGGCACACTAAGTAAAAGTAGACCCTACCAAAGAAAACTGTTGACAATCCTCCGGTGTGCATGCTAAAATGTACAAGAAAAAAGTGATAAAGAAACAGAATCTGGTCAAAATAGAGACAGGGTGCGCCGTCAGCATCTTGTTCATGCGGCTGGGCTGAAATGAGCGATGAAAGCTTCTAAGGCAAGGGAACCTTAGGGGCTTTTTATGCGTTTCGATACATGTTTTCACAGCCGCCAGCCAGATAAGGGCGCACACCGATTGAAATTGAGGTGATTCTGTTTTGATTGAATTGGATGAAAAGAAGCGAATCATACAGGAATTTGTTCCTGGCAAACAGGTGACGCTGGCCCATGTGATCGCCAGCCCGGACGCTTCCCTATACGGCAAGCTGGGCCTCATCGACGCCCACGGAGCCATTGGCATTTTTACCATCACACCTAGCGAGGCGGCCATGATCGCCGCCGACGTGGCTACCAAGGCCGCTGACGTGCAGATTGGCTTCGTGGACCGCTTCAACGGCTCTCTGGTCATTACCGGCGATGTGGCGGCGGTGCAGGAGGCCTTGCGGGATGTGATGCGGGTGCTCTGCGGCCAGATGGGCTTTGCCTCCGCTCCCATGACCAAGACGTGAGGCCCGCCATGGCGGAAGAACGAAAGCGGCGTATTATCCTCATCGGCAACACCGGCGCGGGCAAAACCACCCTGTGCCAGTTCATCAACCATGAGGAGCTCAAATACCACAAGACACAGACGGTCCAGATCGTCAATCAAAGCATCATCGACACGCCGGGGGAATATCTGGCCTACCGCTATTTTCGGGGGGCCATGATGGTTACCGCCTGCGACGCGGACGTGGTGGTGCTGGTTCAGGACGCCCCGGCGCCCAATACGATGTTTCCGCCCTCCTACGCCAGCCTGTTCGGAAAGCCCGCCCTGGGCGTGGTGACCAAGGCAGACTTGGCCACGGAAGAGCAGATCGAAAAGGCAAAGGAATATCTGACCGCGGCGGGGGCGTCGAAGCTGTTCGTTACCAGCAGCGTGGCCGGCACTGGGTTTGGGGAATTTCTTCAGGAACTCGGATACGAAAGCTGAGTCCCAGAGCGGAGCGGGCGGAACGCCTCAGAAGGGGAGAAAGAGATGGAGAAGGCAAAACTGCGGGTCATCATCGCTGACGATGAACCCATCACCCGTATTGATATCAAGGAAATTCTGGAGAGCGCCGGATACGATGTGGTGGGCGAGGCGGCCGACGGCTTTGACGCCGTGGAGGCCTGCAAGAAGCTCCACCCGGATCTGGTGCTGATGGATGTGAAAATGCCCCTGCTGGACGGACTTTCCGCCGCGCAGATCATTGCCGACGAACAGCTGGCGGACACAGTGATTATGCTGACCGCTTACAGCGAAAGCGGATTTGTAGACGAGGCGAAAAACGTGGGCGTGGCCGGCTACCTGGTCAAGCCCATTGACGAGAAATCCCTGGTGCCCAGCATTGAGCTGGCAGTCGCCCGGAGCCGGGACCTGAAAAAGCTTCGCAGGGATATCGAAAAGGTGTCCGAACGGCTGGAAAACCGGGGCATCATTGAAAAGGCCAAGGGTCAGGTCATGGCCAGTGAGGGCATGACAGAGCAGGAGGCCTACGACTATATCCGAAAGCTCTCCCTCACCAAGGGCGTGTCCATGCGGCGGGTGGCAGAGATTATTCTGATGAAAAAGAGCGGAACGAACACATGAGCGACATCATTCGTGAGCTGTGTGAACGGTACACCGGCCTGACAACGGAGGAGATCAACACCATCCGCACCCTCAGCAAGACCCTCCAGCCCCTGGCCAATTTGGAGGATGCGGACATCTTTGTGGACTGCCCCTGCTCCGACGGGGTCAACGCCATTGTGGTGGCGGAGGCGAAGCCCTCCTATGTGCCCTCCTCCTACAAAAAGACCGTGGTAGGACTTCTGGCCAAGCCGGAAAACGAGCCAGCCGTGGCCCGGACCTTCCGGCTGGGGGTGGCCACCAAACAGATGAAGGCCACCACCCAGGAGAATGGAAAGACCATTCAGTCCGTGGAGCCCATCTTCAACGAGGCGGGCAGCAGGGTTATCGGGGTGCTCATTCAGGAGGACCGGGACGAGGAATCCCGGCCCTCACCGGAGCGGATTCACTTCTCACAGGAGAGTTATGAGAAAATCGCCAACATGCTCTCCCACATGACGGACGGAAACGGCTGGCTGGCGGAGTGCATCCAAGAGGGATTGGTCATGGTGGACAAAAACGGCATTGTCACCTTCCGGAACAGCATCGCCAGGAACCTCTACCGGGAGCTTGGCTATCTGGACGACCCGCTGGGCAAGCCTTACCGGAATTTTAATCTGGTGCCCGACGGCGGGGACCGGGACGAATACGGGGACTTCTCCTCGGTGGATGTGCTGGTCAGCGGACATTCCCTAGTGCTGCGGCGGATCGCCCTGAAGGATCCCAACATGGATTACGCCCTGAGCATCAACGACGTGACCCTCCAAAAGGAGCAGGAAAAGCAGATTGTGCTGAAAACGGTGGCCATCAAGGAGATGCACCACCGGGTCAAAAATAACCTTCAAACCATCGCTTCCCTCCTCCGCATCCAGGCCCGGCGGACCAACAATGAGGAAACCCGCAAGGTGCTGGCGGAGAGCTTGAACCGGATTTTATCCATTGCCACCACCCATGAGCTGCTGGCCCGGAGCGGTGTGGATCAGGTGAAGATCGGCGAGGTGGTGCAGAACGTCAAAAACAGCACCCTTCGCTATTTTGCCTCCCCCAGCTTCAACGTGCGGGTGCGGGTGGAGGGCGGAGATTTCGAGGTGGACTCCGACGTGGCTACGTCGGTGGCGCTCATCATCAATGAGCTGCTGCAAAACTCCTTGGAGTACGCCTACCGGGGCCGGGATAAGGGCTTGGTCCGCATCGTCATCACAGAGGGAGAACTCTACTCCCGTATTCAGGTGATTGACGACGGCTGCGGCTTTGACTTGAACAACGTCCGGAAAAACCGCTTAGGGCTGTCCATCGTGCAGACCCTGGTTAAGGATAAGCTCCGGGGCGGACTGGAAATTGAGTCCGGACCAGGCGGAACGACCGCAACCTTTGATTTCAAGAATTCCTTTAAAAACGAGCTGATCGGACTGACCGGCCCGATGTAAGCGGAACCATTAAAAGTGCCCGTTTAAAGTTCTTTTTACTTCTTTTTCTTTCAAGAAAAAGAGGAGAAAACGGCAGGAAAGGAATGACGCGGCATGAATCGGGAAGTCATTCAAAGCGTCGGCATCGACATCGGCACTTCCACGACGCAGCTGGTGTTCAGCCGCTTTGTGGTGGAGAACCTGGCCGGCAGCTATGCGGTGCCCCGGGTGTCTATCATTGAAAAAGAGGTTACTTATCGAAGCCAGATCTACTTCACCCCCCTGAAATCGGCCACGGAAATCGACGCCGACGCGGTGAAGGAAATCGTCCGCAAGGAATACGCCGCGGCGGGCCGGAAGCCTGAGGAGCTCCACACCGGCGCGGTCATCATCACCGGTGAGACCGCCCGGAAACAGAACGCCAACGACGTGCTGGCCGCTCTGTCCGACATGGCCGGCGACTTCGTGGTCGCCACCGCCGGACCGGACCTGGAATCCGTCCTCGCCGGCCGGGGGGCCGGGGCCGACGTCTACTCCAGGGAGGAGCGGACCGTGGTGGCCAACCTGGACGTGGGCGGCGGCACCACCAATATCGCCCTCTTTGACCGGGGCGAGCTGAAGGGCGTCTGCTGTCTGGATATCGGCGGACGGCTCATCAAAATTGAAAACAACAAAATCAGCTATATCTTTCCCAAAACCAAGGCGCTGGCCAAGTCCCACGGCATTGACATTGAGGTGGGGGAGCGGGCCGACGTGCAGAAGCTTCGCAAAATCTGCGCCATCATGGCAGACCATGTGGCACAGTCCGTGTACGCGAAGCCTATGGATGGGGAGCACAAGGGCCTTTACACCAACGACGGCAGGCCCCTTCCCAGCCAGCCGGCCATTCGGGCCGTTACTTACTCCGGCGGCGTAGCCGACTACGTTTATCATACAGCTGAGGACGGCCTGTTTCGCTACGGCGATATTGGCGTCCTCCTGGGAGAGGCCATCCGAGCCAACCAGGATTTGAACAAGCTGCAATTGCTTCAGGCCACGGAAACCATCCGGGCCACGGTGGTGGGAGCTGGAACCCATACCACCGAAATCAGCGGCAGCACCATTTCCTACGCGGCAGGACGCCTTCCCCTCAAAAACGTACCGATCCTAAAGGTGTCCGAGGAGGACGAGGCGTCGCCGCAGACGCTGGAGTCCTCCATCAAATCCCAACTGCCGATCTACATGCCTGAGGGCAAGCCGGAACAGGTGGCAATCGCCTTTACCGGGCAGGGACGCACCAGCTTTGCAGCCATTCAGGAGATCGCGAAAGCAGTCATAAACGGAGCACAGGAGGTGATGAAGGCGGACCTTCCCCTGATTCTCGTGGTAGAGAACGATATCGCAAAGGCCCTGGGACACGCCCTGAACGTGCAGCTGGAGCACAAAAAGGACGTCATCTGTATTGACAATATCAGAACCCTCAGCGGCGACTACATTGATATCGGAGAGCCCGTGGGCGGGGGGCATGTGGTCCCCGTCGTAATCAAGACACTGGTATTCAACTCCTAACTTATTATGAGAGGTGAAGTAGCAAATGATTCTCAAGACGAAGCTGTTTGGCCGTACTTACGAGTTTAAGTCCATCCGCGAAGTGATGGGTAAGGCCAACGAGGAAAAGTCCGGCGACCGTCTGGCCGGCGTTGCTGCTGAGGATGCTCAGGAGCGCGTGGCCGCCAAGGTCGTGCTGTCCAACCTGACCCTCAACGACATTCGCAACTGCCCCGCTGTCCCCTACGAGGAGGACGAGGTCACCCGCATCATTCAGGACGCGGTCAACGAGACCATTTTTGGTCAGTTCAAGAACATGACCGTTGCCGAGTTCCGTGAGTGGCTGCTGGACGTTCGGACCACCCCCGACATGATCCGTCATGCCGCCCGTGGCCTGACCTCCGAGATCGTTGCCGCCGTCTGCAAGCTGATGAGCAACCTGGACCTGGTGTACGCCGCCAAGAAGATGCGCGTCTCCGCCCACTGCAACACCACCATCGGCCTGCCCGGCACCTTCTCTTCCCGTCTTCAGCCCAACCACACCACCGACGATCCTCAGGGCATCATCGCCTCCGTTATGGAAGGCCTGTCCCTGGGCTGCGGCGACGCCGTCATCGGCCTGAACCCGGTGGACGACTCCGTGGAGAGCGTGGCCCGGATTCTGAAGATGTTTGACGAGTTCAAGAACAAGTGGGAAATCCCCACCCAGATCTGCGTGCTGGCTCACGTCACCACCCAGACCGAAGCCGCCAACAAGTTCGGCGCTCCTCTGGACCTGATGTTCCAGTCCATCGCCGGCTCCCAGAAGGGCAACGAGGCCTTCGGCCTCACCGCCGAGATGCTGGACGAAGGCCGGGCCACTATGCTCAGCCGCGGCACCTGCACCGGCCCCAACGTCATGTACTTCGAGACCGGCCAGGGCTCCGAGCTGTCCTCTGAGGCCCACAATGGCTGGGACCAGGTCACCATGGAGGCCCGCTGCTATGGCTTTGCCAAGCGGTATCAGCCCTTCCTGGTCAATACCGTGGTCGGCTTCATCGGCCCCGAGTACCTGTACGATTCCAAACAGGTCACCCGCGCCGGCCTGGAAGACCACTTCATGGGCAAGCTGACCGGCATCCCCATGGGCTGCGACGCCTGCTACACCAACCACATGAAGGCCGACCAGAACGATATCGAGAACCTGGCCACCCTGCTGGTCGCCGCCGGCTGCAACTACGTCATGGGCGTGCCCGAGGGCGATGACTGCATGCTGATGTATCAGTGCACCGGTTATCATGAGGCCGCTTCCCTGCGCGAGGTCTTTGGCCTGCGGCCCATCCACGAGTTTGACATGTGGCTGGAGAAGATGGGCTTCTCCGAGAACGGCAAGCTGACCCCGCTGGCGGGCGACGCGTCCGTGTTCATGACGAAGTAAGAGAGGAGGCGTTGGATTTATGGATCAGAAGGATCTGAAAGCCATCATTGAGCAGGTGCTCACTGAAATGAATATCAACCCCGACGCCGGCAACGTGGCCGCCGCGGCCGCCGCCTGCGCCGGAAGCGCCGCTCCCGTAGTGGAGAACGGCTGCTTGGAGGATATCACCACCATCGACATCCGCGAGCAGTATCTGGTTGAGAATCCCCAGCACAAGGACGAGTACATGGAGATCAAGCGTCTGGCTCCCTGCCGTCTAGGCATCGGCAAGGCCGGCGCCCGCTATAAGACGCTGCCCCAGCTGGAGTTCCGCGCGGCTCACTCCGCCGCTCAGGACGCTGTCTTCAACGATGTGGACCACGACTTCGTGGAAAGCCAGGGCCTGTTCATCGTTCAGACCCAGTGCGACAGCAAGGACACCTACCTGACCCGCCCCGACCTGGGCCGTAAGCTCAGCGACGAAGGCGTAGCCGCTGTCAAGGAAAAGTGCAAGAAGAATCCCACCGTCCAGATCTACGTGGCCGACGGCCTGTCCTCCGCCTCTGTGGCGGCGAACATCCCCGACCTGCTGCCCGCCATCATCCAGGGCCTGCAGAGCATGAAGATTGACGTGGGCACGCCCTTCTTCGTCAAGTATGGCCGCGTGGGCGTCATGGACCAGATCTCCGAGATCACCGGCGCTGACGTGACCTGCACCCTGATTGGCGAGCGTCCGGGCCTGATTACCGCCGAGTCCATGTCCGCTTACATCGCCTACAAGGCCACCGTGGGCATGCCTGAGGCCCGCCGCACCGTGGTTTCCAACATCCACAAGAACGGCACCATCCCCGTGGAGGCCGGCGCTCACATCGCTGAAATCATCAAGATCATGCTGGAGAAGAAGTGCTCCGGCACCGACCTGAAGCTCTAATTAAGGGAGGAAATAATCATGAAACGAGATCCCGTTCCTGCTTCCGTTCTGGCGAGCAAGATCATCCCCAATGTGGCCCCCGGTTTGGCGAAAGAACTGGGCCTGGAGCCTGGCATGAAGTCCCTGGCTCTCCTCACCACCGACTGCGATGATGTGGGCTACACCGCCGTTGACGAGGCCACCAAGAAGGCTGACGTCAAGGTCGTCTATGCCAAGAGCTTTTATGGCGGCGCCGCCAATGCCAACACCAAGCTGGCCGGTGAGTTCATCGGCATCCTGGCCGGTCCCAACCCCGCCGAGGTCAAGGCTGGCTTGGCCGCGGCTGTCGACATGGTCGAAAACGTGCTGCACTTTGTCTCCGCCAACGAGGACGACACCATTGTTTACTACGCTCAGTGCATCTCCCGGACCGGATCTTACCTGTCCGAAGGCGCCGGCATCAACGAGGGCGAGGCTCTGGCCTACCTGATCGCGCCTCCTCTGGAAGCCGTATACGGCGTCGATGCCGCTCTGAAGGCCGCTGACGTCACCATGTGCGTGCTGTATGCGCCTCCTTCCGAGACCAACTTCGGCGGCGCTCTGCTGACCGGCACCCAGTCCGCCTGCAAGTCCGCCTGCGAGGCTTTTGCCTCCGCCGTGGAGTTCGTGGCTGACAACCCCATTGTCTGAGTAAGAGACTGACGGGAAAATTGCAGTCAATCGATAACGTTTGACCGATTTTTCCGAAAGACAGCGTCCGGGAGAATAACCGGACGCGAATGGAGGTAACTTATGAAGGCTTTGGGCATGATCGAGACAAGGGGGCTTGTCGCGTCCATCGAAGCCGCCGACGCCATGGTGAAGGCTGCCAACGTCAACCTCACGTGTAAAGAGCACGTGGGCAGTGGCTTGGTGACCGTCATGGTGCGGGGCGATGTGGGCGCGGTCAAGGCCGCTGTGGACGCCGGCGCCGCCGCCGCAGAGCGGGTGGGAGAGCTGGTAGCCGTCCACGTCATTCCCAGACCGGCCGGGGACCTCGAACCCATTTTGGGAGGTTCCGGCCCCAAAGGGCCCGAGCCGGGCTCCCACCCGGCCCCGAAGCCTGCTCCCCCTGTAGAGGCTGTACCAGCCCCGCAGGCTGAGCCCGCTCCGGAAGCTGCGGTCCCGGAAGCCGAGCCTTCTCCCGAACTGTCCGCGCCGGAACCGGAGGCCGAACCGGTCTCTGAGCCGGCTTCGGAAGCGGAAGCCGAACCGGTTCAGCCGGCGGCTGAGGCTCCGGCCGGGGAGGACAACTTCGCCGACGAGGCGGAGGAGGACTCTGAGGAAGACGCGGACGGGGGCGACCCGGACCATCTTTACACGGAAGACGAGATGGCTGGAATGACTGTCGCACAGCTTCGCACCGCTGCCCGGACCATCCGGATCGACAATATGACCAAGAAACAGATCCGGTTTGCCAAGAAGGACGAGTTGGTGGAAGCAATTCGCAAATTCCAAACGAAATGAGGTAAACGCTCATGCAGCTTTATGATAAAGACTTGCTGTCGATGCAGGAAGTCCGCGACCTGGTAGAGGCCGCCAAGGCAGCTCAGAAGGAGCTGGCGGAGAAGAACCAGGCCGAGGTGGACCGCATCGTTAAGGCGATTGCCGATGCCGGTGTCCGGAATGCCCGCCGTCTGGCCGTTATGGCCAACGAGGACACGGGCTTCGGACGGGTTGACGACAAGGTCGTCAAGAATGTGTTCGCCAGCCGCGGCGTTTGGGAACACATCAAAGACATGAAGACCATTGGCGAGCTGGAGCGGGATGACGCCAAGGGCATCCGCGTCATCGCGGTTCCCGTGGGCGTGATCGCGGGTCTGATTCCTTCGACCAATCCCACCTCCACCGCTCTGTTCAAGGCGGAGGTCTCCATTAAGGCGGGCAACGCCATCGTCTTCTCGCCCCATCCCACCGCGCTGCGTTGCATTCGGGAGACCGTCAAGGTCATCCGGCAGGCCATCGCGGAGGCCGGCGGCAATGAAAATCTGGTTTCCTGCATCAGTATTCCCACCATGCAGGCTACCGACAATCTGATGCGTCATCCGGATACCGCCATGATCCTGGCCACCGGCGGTTCCGCCATGGTGCGCGCGGCCTACTCCTCCGGCACCCCCGCCATTGGCGTGGGCCCGGGCAACGGCCCCGCTTACATTGAGCGGACCTGCGATCTGCCTCTGGCGGTGAAGCGGATTCTGGATTCCAAGACCTTTGACAACGGCACTATCTGCGCCTCCGAGCAGTCCATCATCTGTGATGAGGACATGGCGGACGCGGTGCGGGCCGAGATGACCAAGCAGGGCGCCTACTTCCTGGACGAGGACGAGCGCGCCAAGCTGGGCCGGTACATCCTGCGGGCCAACGGCACCATGAACCCCGAAATCGTGGGCCGCAGCGTGCAGACCATCTCCAAGCTGGCCGGTCTGGACCGGGTGCCGGAGACGGCCCGGGTCCTGGTGGCCCGGGAAGACGGCGTGGGCCGGGGACACCCCTACTCCAACGAGAAGCTGGGTCCCATTCTGGGCTTCTACACCGGCGCGGATTACCGGGACGTCTGCGACAAGGTGTGCACCATCCTGCGCTATGAGGGCGCGGGCCACACCTTCTCCATGCACACCAAGGACGACAAGATGGTGGATTACTTCGCGGCGCGGGTGCCCGCGTCCCGAATTATTGTCAATACCCCCAGCACCCTGGGCGGCATTGGCGCTTCCACCAACCTGATGCCCTCCCTGACCCTGGGCTGCGGCGCCGTGGGCGGCTCCGCCACCTCTGAGAACGTGGGTCCCATGCAGCTGCTGAACAAGCGGTACGTGGCTTACGGTCAAATGGAGATGGAGGACATTCGGGCGTCCATGCCTGACTGCTCCGACGGCATCTGCCGGATGCCCGAGGTGGACAGCGTCCAGGTGGACGAGATTGTCCGCAAGATTATTGAGCGGCTCAAGGCAATGTAACGTTTAGGTTCAAAAAAGGAACCGAAAAGAACTTTAAACTTCTTCTTTTGGAAGTTTAAGCCTCGCTATCCATTCCTGTTAAGGAGGAACATAAATTATGGCTAGTATGACTCAGGCTCTGGGCATGATCGAGACCAAGGGTTTGGTTGCTTCCATCGAGGCCGCCGACGCCATGGTCAAGGCCGCGAACGTCAACCTGATCGGCAAGGTCCATGTGGGCGGCGGTCTGGTGACTGTGATGGTCCGCGGCGACGTGGGCGCTGTCAAGGCGGCCACCGACGCCGGCGCTGCTGCGGCAGAGCGCGTGGGCGAGCTGGTTTCCGTCCATGTGATTCCCCGTCCCCATGAGGAAGTGGAATATATTCTTCCCTCTCTGGGCAAATAAGATAAGGGCTGAAAAGGCCGCGTAAACCAAAGGACGGCGGAGGGGACGGATTTCCCTGTTCCCTCCCCCCTTTTTATCCAATTGATGAAGGAGTGTTGCAATTATGGCAACTATGACTCAGGCTTTGGGCATGATCGAGACCAAGGGCCTGGTTGCTTCCATCGAAGCTGCCGACGCCATGGTCAAGGCCGCGAACGTCAACCTGATCGGCAAGGTCCATGTGGGCGGCGGTCTGGTGACTGTGATGGTCCGCGGCGACGTGGGCGCTGTGAAGGCTTCTACTGATGCCGGCGCTGCCGCTGCGGAGCGTGTGGGCGAGCTGGTTTCTGTCCATGTGATTCCCCGTCCCCATGAGGAAGTGGAATTCATCCTCCCCAGCCTGGAGAACCAGGAGTAATCGGAGGCTGCGGAACCGGCGGAACACCCGCGTGCCGGTTCCAAATTTGACCCGAGAGGGGGTGAAGCGCATTGAAGGTGATTACTGAGGCCATGCTGCGGGACACATTGAGGTGTGAACAGCCGGAAAAGTACGTGATTCCGGAAGGTATGCTGTTGTCTCCAGCGGCCCGAGAGTATCTTCAACAGCGTAAAATCAAGATTGAGAAAGCGGGCGAGACCAGGAAGATCCGCATGACCATCTCCGGCGAGGAGCCGGTCAACCGGGACCACGAAGATTTAAACGTGGAGCGCGCTGATGTCAACAAGTACGGAAAGCGTCCGGGCGGAAGTTCTCCCAAGGCCGGCGAACCGAAGATCGTGGCGACCGAAGTGCCCCCCATGCCCACCGTTGACGTGCCGGAAAATATGCCGGTGAAGCCGAAGTTTGTGGATTATGACACTGGCGCCCTCTATATGGAAAAGCCAGAGCACATGACCCACCTGTACGGAAACGTACTGGTTCCCAAGAACCACCGCCGCATCCTGTTCCGGGGCAAGCTGGACAGCTTGCAGGCGCTGATCGTACTGGATCAGGCGACCATTGCCGGGGAGGGCGGAAGCCAGCGGCTGATTGACGATTTGGGCAATATTCTGGGGATCCTGCGGGAGATGATGCGCTGCGACGTGCTGGACGAGGAGTTCAAGAACGAGTATATCATCGGCTTGAACCATGCCCAGCTCCGCGAGCGCTCCCACGACCCGATGAAATTCTATCAGATCAAGCAGATGGTGCTGCCGGATTACACCATGGGCAAGCACTACGCGCTGATCAATCAGCTCCGGACAGCCGTTCGGGAGACCGAAGAGGCTGCGGTCACCGCCTTCCAGGAGGGGACCAAGTATACCCGTAAGGATATCGTAGAGGAGCTGAACCGGATGTCCAGCGCACTGCACATCATGATGTGCATGTACCTGGGCGGCGAGTACAAGAGCTGAGGTGCGGGATGGAAGAAGCGATCATTAAACTGGTATTGGAGGCCCTTCCCAAGGCAGGCCTGGTTGAGGTGGAGGTGTCCGCGCGGCACGTTCACTTGACCGATCAGGACGTGGAAGTGCTGTTTGGCCCTGGCGCCAAGCTGATTCCCAAGCGTCCCCTGTCCCAGCCGGGGCAGTACCTGTCTGAGCAGCGCGTCACCCTGGTGGGCCCCAAGGGCCGTAAGGAGCGCACTGCCGTTCTGGGGCCGGCCCGGCCCTATACCCAGGTGGAGCTGTCCAAGAGCGACTGTGTGGACCTGGGCGTGAAGGCGCCGGTTCGGGAGTCCGGCCGCATTGAAGGGTCCGGCTCCATTGTGATTGAAGGCCCCTGCGGCTCTCTGGAGCTGAAGGAAGGCGTCATCATCGCCCATAACCATGTGCATCTGACGCCTGAAACCGCAGTGGTCATGGGGCTCCATGACAAGCAGCATGTGTCGGTCGAGGTATTGACCGACCGGCCGCTGACCTTTAACGACGTGATTATCCGGGTCCACGAGAAATTCGCCAACCGGATGCACATTGACTTTGACGAGGCAAACGCCGCGTCGGTGGCAGGTTTCACCCTGGGGCGCATCCTGAAATAGAGAGCGGGCGGCCCCAGGCCCGCACATTCCCGGAAGGAGCGACATAAGCAATGATGGATCTCGAACGGGTCAACACCTATATGGCCCGCGTGGAAGAATCGGAAACTCAGACGTTCAAGCCGGTGAGCAACCGGCTGAAGGTTGGCCTGGACTTGGGCACCGCTTACATCGTGCTGGTGGTGCTGGATGAGGAGAACAACCCCATCGCCTGCGAGAAAAAGGCCCATACCTTCTTAAAGGACGGCGTTGTGGTGGACTATTCAGGCGCGGTCCAGGTGGTGCGGGAGCTGAAGGCCAAGCTGGAGGAACGAATCGGTCTGGAGCTTGTAAACTGCGCCATCGCCATGCCGGCGGGCACGGAAAGCTCGGTACGCACCCATGAATACGTGGCGGAAGCGGCCGGGCTGGAAGTGACTAATGTGCTGGACGAACCCTCCGCCGCCAACGCCATTTATCAGATTGATGACGGCGTGGTGGTGGACATCGGCGGCGGCACCACGGGCCTGGCGATTCTGAAGAATGGCAAAGTGGTTCAGATTGAGGACGAACCCACCGGCGGAACCCACTTGTCTCTGGTGCTGGCGGGCAACTATCACGTCACCTTTGACGAGGCGGAGCAAATTAAAATGAACTACGCCCGGCACAAGGAAATCCTTCCTGTGGTGAAGGCGGTGGTCGAGAAAATGGCCACCATCGTGAAGCGCTACGTCAACCCGGCGGAGGTGGACGCCATCTATCTCTGCGGCGGCACCTGCTGCCTGACCGGAATTGAGGGGCTGTTTGAAAAGGTGATTGGTATCAAAACCATCAAGCCGGCCAACCCCTTTCTGGTGACCCCTACTGGAATTGCCATGAACTGCGAGCCGGGAGGCCCAGCCGAATACTGAGCACTCCGGCAGACCCAGTTTAACGTTCTTTTGCTTCTTTTCTTTCAAGAAAAGAAGGAGAAACCCTGAAAGAAAGGGGGAGAAAACATGGATTTTGACGCGTTGGTGTCGGCCATCGTCAGCCGGGTCGCGGAGAAGCTTGCGGAGGAAAACAATCAAAAGCCGAAACTGCTGATTCTGACCCAGGAACACGGCGAAGTGTGCCACGCCATGCTGGAAAGTCCCCGCATCGGGGAGCATTACCGGACGGAATGCGCCCTGATGAACGACTATCAGGTGAAGATGGAGGACTATGAGGGCGTTCTGCTGTTCAATCTGACCAACGACGCCATGGTCCGCATCGCCACTGGTGTCTGCGGCACCCCGTATACCGGCCTGGTGGCCAAGGCCCTCCTGCTGGGCAAGCCTGTGTGGCTACCCCATGAAGAGGTAGAGCTGTTCCAATACGAGGCTACAGCTGCGCCCATGTACTACGGCATGCTGCGTAAGCGGCTGACCCTGCTGGAGCAGTCCGGCGTGGTTCTCTGCGCGCGGGATGAGCTGGAAGACAAGGTGCTGGCCGGCTGCCCGGAGCCTGTGGACTGTGAGGACGGCGGCATCTGCGATACCTGCGGCGGCTGCGATTCCTGCAAGAGCACGGAAGTGCCCGCGCCTGTGGAGGAGCCCAAACCCGTGAAGGAGCCCAAGCCTGTGGAAGCACCCAAGGCGGAAGCGCCGGTCCGAAAGGAAATGACGCTGAGCAAGCGGGTTATCACAGAGCGGGACATCACCGAAGCGGCTACCAATGGCGTAAACGTGATTCGCGTGGGCGCTCGGGCCATCCTGACGGATTTGGCCAAGGAGTACGCGCACAATCAGAAGCTGGAAATCGTCCGCGACTAAAGCGGAAGCGGTTCCGCAGGCTGGCAGGTCCGGCCTGCGGGACCTCGATAAGGGGAGGAACATATGCGGATCGGAAAAGTGATTGGTAACATTTGGGCCACCCGGAAGGAAGAAAAGCTGTCCGGGTTGAAGCTGCTGATCGTTCAGCCCATCAATGTCATTGACGGGTCACCAGACAGGGCGCCTATCGTGGCGGTGGACATCATCAGCGCCGGCGTGGGCGACACGGTCATCATCGTCGGCGGCAGCTCGGCTCGCGGAGCCGCCGGAGATATGGGAATCCCCGTGGACGCCACCATCGTTGGCATCGTGGACGATCAGGAGATTGACCCCAGCCTGATTTGAGGTGAAGCGACATGAATGTAACCGAAGTTGTCAAAGCGGCGGGCATTGTTGGCGCCGGCGGCGCTGGCTTTCCCACTCACGTGAAGCTGAACGCGAAGGCGGACTGGTTCATCGTGAACGCCGCGGAATGTGAGCCTCTGATCGAAACCGACAAATATCTTTGCCGTACTTACCCGGAAAAAATCGTGGCAGCCGCCGCGGTTTGCGCGGCCCATGTGGGCGCGTCCCATACGGTCATCGCGCTGAAGGGGAAGTATAAACCGGAAATCGCGGCTTTGAAGGAAGCGATTGCCAAGGCGGAGGCAAACATCGAAATTTTTGAGATGCCCACCTTCTACCCGGCGGGCGACGAGCAGACCATGGTTCAGATGGTCACCGGCAAGAGCGTTCCCGAACGGGGCCTGCCCCTGGACGTGGGCGCAGTGGTGGACAATGTGGGCACCATGTGCAACCTGTACGACGCCCTGCAAGGGGAAAACGTGACCTGGAAGTATCTTTCCGTGGTCGGCGAGGTGCGGGAGCCCATTCTGCTGCATGTGCCCATCGGCACCAAGCTGGTGGAGTGCGTGGAGCGGGCCAAGCCCAACCGTGGAAACTACGCCATCATTGTGGGCGGACCCATGATGGGCAAGGTGCTGACGGACCAGGCGGCGATTGACAGCGCCGTGGTCACCAAGACCACGGGCAACATCATCGTGCTGCCCCGGGAGCACTATCTCATGAAGCGGGCGACCCTGCCCATTGAGACCATGAAGCACCAGGCCAGAGCGGCCTGCATTCAGTGCAAGATGTGTACGGACCTGTGCCCCCGGTATCTGATCGGCCACAACATCCGCCCCAATCTGGTGATGCGGAACGTGTGGCGGGAGAACGAGATCGAGAGCAACGAGGAGTTCAAGGCGTGCTTTGGCGACGCGGTCAACTGCTGTGACTGCGGCGTGTGCGAAATGTTCGCCTGCCCCATGGGGCTGTCCCCCCGGAAGATCAATTCCTACATGAAGGGAAAGCTTCGGGAGCGGGGCATTCAGGTGGAGCGGAAAATGGACCCGGAGGCCCACGAGGACATCAATCTGCACCGGACGCCCACGGGGCGTCTGGTCAGCCGTCTGGGTCTGTCGGAGTATTACCCGCTGCACGCTCATGAGTGCTTTGAGTACCAGCCCAGGGAAGTGTACATCCCCTTCCAGCAGCACATCGGCAAGCCTGCGGAGCCCGCCAAGCGCGCGGGGGACGAGGTGCGCCGGGGCGAGCTGCTGGCGGCGGCGGCCGAAGGGCTGTCTGCCAACATCCATGCCAGCATGGACGGCGTTGTTGTGTCGATTGACAGCAAGGGCGCCGTGATTCGCGGAAAGGAGGAGTAAGGCATGAGCAAGTCGATCGGCATGATCGAGCTGAACAGCATCGCCAAGGGCATTGAAACCTGCGATTACATGGTGAAGGCGGCCCAGGTGGATCTCATCCGGTCCTCCACCGTGTGTCCTGGCAAGTATATGGTCATCATTGCCGGTGATACCGGCGATGTGACGGCCTCTATGAACGAGGGAAAGCGGCAGGGCGGCGCGTACATTGTAGACACGCTGCAAATTTCCAACGTGCATCCCCAGCTGATTCCGGCCATTTCCATGACCACTCAGGTGGAGCAGCGGGGGGCCATCGGCGTTCTGGAGTTCTACTCGGTGGCGTCTGCCATTCTGGCGGCGGACCGGGCGGCGAAGGCGGCCCAGATCACCCTCATTGAGGTGCGGATTGGCTACGCCATCGGCGGCAAGGGCTTTGTGACGCTGACGGGCGACGTGGGCGCGGTGCGGGCGGCCGTGGCGGCGGCTTCTGAGGAAGCTGAGCTGCTGGTCAACACCACCGTCATCCCCAGGCCGTCCCCCAAGCTCTTCGACTCCCTGTTGTAAGGGCTTGTTGTTCGTTCCTTTTCTTGAAAGATTGAACGACACTTGATTTTGCGGAGCAAAATCTTAGTGGAGTCCATACCCTTCAGGGTAAAAGGAACCGAAAAGAACTTTACGCGAAACTTCGTTTCGCTTTTGGGTGAAACAGAATAGAGCAAAACGCAGTTTTGCGGGAAGTTTTCACTTCTTTTCTTTTCCAAAAGAAAAGAAGAAGTTCCTTTGATCCCGCATGTTTTTTAAAGAGGGAGAGAAACTATGTTTGACGAATTGATTAGCAACATCACCAACGTAAGCGTACTGACCGACTCTGTCAGCGAATGGGTTGGCGGACTTTCCATCAACTCGGTCATCATCTTCATCATGATGATCTTCATGCTGGTGGGCGCCATCGACAAGATTCGCGGCAACAAGCTGGGTTACGGCGAGCAGTTCGACGAAGGCTTCAACGCCATGGGCCCCCTGGCCGCAGCCATGGCCGGTGTTGTGGCCGCCGCTCCTGTGCTGGCCATCATCCTTGGCCCCATCCTGAAGCCCGTTTACCAGGTCTTCGGCGCTGACGCTTCCATGTTCGCCACCACTCTGCTGGCCTGCGACATGGGCGGCTATCCTCTGGCGATGCAGCTGGCGGATGACGTTGCTATCGGCAACTTCGCCGGCCTGATTCTGGGCACGATGATGGGCCCCACCATCGTGTTCACCATCCCTGTGGCTCTGGGCATCATCAAGGAAGAGGACCGCGGCTATCTGGGCGCCGGTGTTCTGGCCGGTATGATCACCATTCCCATTGGCTGCATTGTGGGCGGCCTGGTCATGAACATCTCTGGCTACGAGATCGGCATTGTCACCATTCTCCAGAACCTGATTCCCGTTATCATTGTCGCTGCCCTGATCGTGGCTGGCCTGTGGTTCATGCCCGCCAAGATGATTAGCGGCTTCAATCACTTCGGCAACGCGGTCACCATCATCATCGTGATCTTCACCGCCATCGCTGTCTTCGAGTATCAGACTGGCATCATGTTCCCCCTGTTCAACATCATGGCCATTCCCGACGCGGACGGCGTGGTGCCTCTGGAATCCGGTCTGCTGACCTGCGGCATCATCTCCATCACCCTGATCGGCGCGTTCCCCATGGTTAAGTGGATCACCAATACCTTCGGCGGCGTGCTGTCCAAGGTCGGCGGCGCTCTGGGCATCAACGACCAGGCCACTGCCGGTATGGTGGCCAACCTGGCCAACAACATCGCCATGTTCAACATCATGGGCGAGATGGACCCGAAGGGCAAGCTGCTGAACGTGGCCTTTGCCGTGTCCGCTGCTTTCGTGTTCGGCGATCACCTGGGCTTCACCGCTGGCGTGAACAACCAGATGATCTTCCCGATGATCGCTGGCAAGCTGGTCGCCGGTATCACCGCCGTTATCGTGGCGAACATTCTGGCTCCCAAGCTGCTGAGCAAGGTGGATGCCACCAGCAAGAAGTAACCTTATTCACAATTTCGGCCGGGCGGGCTGCCGTCCGCCCGGCCACGGTTTGAAGAAAGGCATGAGAACGCTATGAATGTAAGCGAAGAACTCATCCGCACCATTGTAGAGCAGGTCATCAAAGAGACCGCCCAGGGCGGCGGTTCCTGTGGCTGTGGCTTTGCGAAGGTCGTTGACCCCAGCGGGATCATCGGCATCAAGACCTCCACTGTCAAGATGGATCCCTTTGAGGGCCGGAATGACGTCCGCCTGAAGGATGTGACCACCCTGGAGGAAGCGCCCCGGATGGGCTGCGGCGTAATGGAGCTGTCCGACGGAGCCAGCTTCGAGTGGACGCTGACCTATGACGAGTATGACATCGTGTTGGAAGGCCATCTGGAAATCGAGATTGACGGCCGGGTTGTGAAGGGCGGCGTGGGCGATATTATCTATATCCCCAAGGGCAGCCACATTCACTTCCAGACCCCCGACTATACCAAGTATGTCTACACGGTTTATCCGGCGGATTGGCAGTAAATGAGAGAAACAGGCGGACAGCTTTGCTGTCCGCCTGTTTTTCATTTTTTCGGGGAATTTCCCCATGGAGGCGCTTGCCTCTGGCGGATAAATATGCTACAATAGGCAATACCGAGTGGAAGGCCGGTGTTTCGCTAAGATGAGAGAAAAATGGGGAAGCGAAGCCGGAAAGGAGGCCTGAAAATGAACATATTGTTTCATGTGGACGAAGTGGAGCGGTGGAATACTGCGGTCAGCAGCGTCCGGAATCTGCTGGACCACTATGAGGTGAACCGGACGCAGGTTCAGATTGAGGTAGTCGCCTGTGGGGAAGCAGTCCGGGCGCTGATTCAGTCGGAAGCGGAGAAGCGGAGCGGACTTGCGGCGGGACTGCGGTACATTGCGGGAGAAGGGGTGGTTCTGGCCGCCTGCGGAAGCTCCCTGTACAAGTACCGTATTCCCACAGAAACGCTGCTGCATGAGGTGATAATTGTCCCGGTGGGAATGGCGGAGCTGGTGGAGCGGCAGTCACTGGGGTACGCATACATCAAAATATGAGCAAGAGCGCACCGCGTGATGGAAAGCGGTGCGCTCTTCTTCGTTTTCTGGTAAGGCCCCGCGAGTCCGCCGCGGGACTTCATTCGCCGCCCTGACTTCCCCCGGCCAGTCCGGCGTAGGGGGTGAAATCCACCCTGCGAAGCAGGACGAAGCCCAGCAGCAAAATGAGGAAGTTGCTCATGACCATGGCGTACCAGATGCCCGCGCTTCCCACATCCGTAAAGTTCTTGAACAGCAGAATCAGAGGCAGGCGGACCGCCCACAGCCGGGCTGTGGACATGAGGAAGGCGTAGCCTGTATGTCCGGAGCCGTTGAACACGCCCAGATAATTCTGGAAGAGGGCCATCAGCGGCTGGGTGGCCAGCACCCAGAACACATACTCCATGGCGTGGCTCTGGGTCAGAGGGTCGTTGGTCAGCAGCTGAATGGCGTATGTCCGAAGAGGGTAGAGCAGCAGGCTGCCCACCACGGCCAGCCCAAAGGCCACGTTCCGGCTGACCCGATAGGCGTTCCGGGCCCGTCCGCCGTTGCCCGCGCCGATGTTCTGGCCCACGTAAGCGGCCAGCACAGACCCCAGGGCCAGCACTGGCATAAGGAGCATACTGGAGATTTTATTTCCGATGCTGAAGGCGGCTGTAACCGCGTCGCCATAGCTCAGGATAATGGTGGAGAGCACCAGGAAGCCCAGGGAACTGAGGGCCTGGCTGAGGGCGGCGGGGATGGACACCACCACGAGCCGCCGGAGGATGCCCGGCGGTACCCGCAGATGCTTCCGCTCCAAAAACAGGGCTTGCTTGGGAGAGAAGAGCAGCCACAGGCAAATGGGTGCAGCGGCAGCCTGTCCAATGGCGGTGGCAAGCCCCGCGCCGAACACACCCAGCCCGCAGCCCCGGACCAGAACGGCGGTGAGCACGATGTTGATGAGCACGGAGCCCACCGACAGCACCACCGGCGTCACCGTGTCCCCCTGGGCCTGCCGGATGGACTGGAAGGCGGAAAAAATGAAGGCAAACAGCAGCTCAAAGGAGCGGACCTGACAGTAGACCACGCTGCATTCCAGTACGTCGCCCTCCGCGCCCATGAGGCGCATCACCGGGCTGGCCAGCAGATAAAGCAGCACATTGAGCACCAGGCCGAACGCCATGGAGAGAATCAGAAGGGTCCCGGCGTTTTCCCGGGCATCCTCCTTTTTTCCCATGCCCAGCAGCTGGCTGATAATGGAGACACCGGCGACAGACATGCCCACCTGAAAGGAAATGAGAATGTTGATGAGGGGCCATGCGATGGAAACACCGGCCTGAGCGGCCACAGAGTTTTCCAGCTGGCCGATGAAGTAGGTGTCTACAAGGTCATTGAATGCCTTCATAAAGTTTGCCCCGAACACTGGCAGCGCTAAAATGATGAATGCTTTGTAGAGATTTGGCTCCCGGAGCAGCAGCTCCGTGCGGTCACGCTGCATTTGAATTCCTCCTTACCTGCAAATATGATAACTTCTATAATAGCATAAAGCCTTCCGCTTGTCATCCATGGAACCGGCAGGTTTCGCCGTTGCAGGCGCCCTTGAAAATAAACGTTGACATTCGGCACTAATTCGCTATAATTTAAGATAAGCTAATGTCAAGACACATGACTAATCAAGTTGAGGTGGTACATATGAACCAAGTACAAACCTTTCTAAAGCGGAAGAATATTGAAATTTCCGCCAAACGGTACGGAATCGACGCGCTGGGCGCCATGGCCCAGGGACTGTTCTGCTCCCTGCTCATCGGCACGATTCTGAACACCCTGGGCACCCAGTTCGGACTGGAGGCTCTGGCCACCATGGGCGGCTACGCCTCCGCCATGAGCGGCGCGGCCATGGCTGTGGCCATCGGCTACGCATTGCAGGCGCCGCCGCTGGTGCTGTTCTCCCTTGTGACTGTGGGCTATGCCGCCAATGCGCTGGGCAGTACCACCCTGGACGGCCAGAAGGGCGCTGGCGGGCCGCTGGCGGTGCTGTTCATTGCCATCATTGCCGCTGAGCTGGGCAAGGCGGTCTCGAAAGAAACTAGAGTAGATATCCTGGTCACGCCTCTGGTGACCATCCTGGCCGGTGTGGGCCTGTCCGCCTGGCTAGCCCCTGCGCTGGGGACTGCGGCCTCTTCTGTGGGTGAGATCATCAAATGGGCCACCATCCAGCAGCCCTTCCTCATGGGGATTGTGGTCTCTGTAGTGGTAGGCGTGGCGTTGACGCTGCCTATCTCCTCCGCCGCTATCTGCGCGGCCCTGGCCCTCACCGGACTGGCAGGCGGCGCGGCGGTAGCCGGATGCTGCGCCCAGATGGTGGGCTTCGCGGTGCTCTCCTTCCGGGAGAACGGTTGGGGCGGGTTGGTGAGTCAAGGATTGGGCACCTCCATGCTCCAGATGGGCAATATCGTGAAGAATCCCCGCATCTGGATTCCGGCAACGCTGGCCTCCGCCATTACGGGGCCCATTGCCACCTGTATCTTTCATTTTGAGATGAATGACCCGGCTTCCGGCGTGGCCTCTGGGATGGGGACATGCGGGATGGTGGGGCCCATTGGGGTTTACTCCGGCTGGGTGGCTGATGTGGCCAGCGGGGCTAAGGCAGCCATTACCGGCGTGGACTGGCTGGGGATGATTTTGATTTGCTTTGTGCTCCCCGCTGTGCTGGCCTGGGCCTTTGGCCTGCTGCTGCGGAGGATCGGCTGGATTAAAGATGGGGATCTGCTGCTGGACTAAGCGCCTATCTCAACCTGATGCACACGCATCTAGCTTGCATCGTTTGCGCCATGCTTCCCCAAAATCTCCGGCAATCCACAAAGGATTGCCTGCGGGTTTGGCTTCCCTTGACGAAAATTCTAACGGCGCAATCTGCACACGCCGAATTCTGGGATAGGCTCTAAGGAACCACCGGTTAAATCAGCGGTTCCTTAAAACAACAATGCTTTTGCTTGCAGGCGCGGCCGGTATTAGCCGCGCCTGCAAGCGTTTTTGCGGCAAAAGGGGGTAAACCCGGCCGTTCGATCCCTTTCCTGAACATGCAGGAGCACTTTGCTGAACTTGCAGAAACAAAGTGAAAATTCCGCCGGAAAATTGTGAAAAAATCCTCTAGCCAGAACGCGGGGATGCGCCTATAATAATCCGGAAATCCAGCCGGAGAGATCGGAGGCTCTTAGGCGCAAGCGTTTTCTGGAGGTGCTTTTATGACAAAGGATTTGACCACAGGCAGCCCCATGCGGCTGATTCTGGGGTTTACCATTCCGACCCTGTTCGGAATGTTGTTTCAGCAATTTTACAATCTGGTGGACACCATGATTGTGGGCCAGCTGTTGGGGTCCCGGGCTCTGGCGGCGGTGGGGGCCACCGGCTCCATCAACTTTCTGGTCATCGGCTTTTGCATGGGCCTGTGCGGTGGATTCGTCATCCCGGTGGCTCAGCGAATGGGTGCGGGCGACCACAGCCAAATGCGCCGGTATGTGGCCAATGCGGCATGGCTTTCCGGCCTGTTCTCCGTGGTGCTGGCGGCTGCGACCAGCATGCTCTGCCGGCAGATTTTGACGCTGATGCACACACCGGCAGACATTTTTGAGCAGTCATACCACTATATTCTGGTGATTTTCATCGGAATTCCATCAGTCTTTCTCTACAATCTGCTGGCAGGGGTTATCCGCTCCCTGGGCGACAGCAAAACGCCGGTCTACTTCCTGGCCCTCTCCTCCGGGCTGAACATTTTGCTGGACTTTATCTTCATTCTCTGCTTCCACACCGGTGTAGCAGGGGCCGCCATTGCCACCGTGCTGTCTCAAACCCTGTCCGGCATGGCCTGCCTGCTTTATATGTGCAAAAAGTACCCCATCCTGCGGATGACCCGGGAGGAGCGGCAGCTGGACAAGCGCTCCTGCAAGGTGCTGTGCGCTATGGGGATTCCCATGGGCCTGCAATACTCCATCACAGCGATTGGTTCCATTGTGCTCCAGTCTGCGGTCAACACCCTGGGCAGTACCTATGTGGCGGCGGTGGCGGCGGGCAGCAAGCTCTATCAGCTGATTGCCTGTCCTTTTGACGCCATGGGCGCGGCCATGGCCACCTACTGCGGCCAGAACGTGGGAGCCTGGAAGCTGGACCGGCTGGGGCAGGG
Source organism: Oscillospiraceae bacterium (assembly GCA_022793095.1). GTDB lineage: Bacteria > Bacillota > Clostridia > Oscillospirales > Oscillospiraceae > JAAWCD01. The sequence goes on from JAAWCD010000021.1 coordinate 23,299, forward strand.
CGTCCGCTCCTGTGCACTGCTGGGGCTGATTTACTCGGTGCTGGCGCTGGGGGCCATGCTGCTGTTCGCGCCGGCGTGCGCCATGCTCTTCCTGAACCCAGGGGAGGCGGAGTTGGAGCTTTTGCGAAATCTGACCTGCCAATATATCATCACCATGTCCGCTTTCTTCTTCCCCCTGTCTCTGGTGAACATCGTCCGCTTCTCCATCCAGGGCATGGGCTTCAGCACCTTTGCCATTCTGGCGGGTGTGCTGGAGATGGGGGCCCGGACGGTAATGGGACAGATCTTTGTTCCCATGCTGGGCTACACGGCGGCCTGTTTTGCCTCGCCGGCGGCCTGGATTTCCGCGGATCTGTTTCTGATTCCCGCCTGTATAGCCCGCATCGCCCATCTGCGCCGGGGCGGCCATGACAATTTGGCCCTTCCCGCTCCGGCTGGCGCGGGGCAGTAATGCCAATCAAATACGATGAGCCCGGTTACTGGAACAGAGAACCGGGCTCTTTCTTTGCCAAAATAAAGCTTGCAAGCCGCTCAGAGAACAGGTATACTGAATGATAACAGAAGCATTGGCCGAGTACATTACAAGTACGTTTCAATGCGGCTCTACTGGGAAACCCGCTTCCCCAGCAAGGTGATTGCCTGGACAGGGCAAAGGCTGACGCAACGATAGCACATGGTGCATCTGCCGCCCGGCACAGCTTGCGCTTCCCACAGAGATATCTGGTTCATCGGACAAACGGAAACACAGGTTCCGCAGCGGATACACCTGCTGTTGTCAATTTTTAAACGGTCGAATATTGCTTTGTCTTGTGAGAAAAGTATAATCGTTGCCCAAACAGTCCGGCCAAACGGTTCCCCAATCCCATTCCCTCCTGGGGCGGCTTTTCAACGCCTGTGCAGTCCGCTCAATTTTCTGTCCGGCCTGAAGCACCAGCGCCTGATTTTGGGCTGAAGTTCGTTTCAGCGCTTTTTCGTCCCCGATGCTGCCGGACATTTTCAGATGAAGCCCTCCAGTGATTACCGCGCCATGCCGGGCCAGCAGGCGGGCCAGAATCCCCGCGCCGTCCCCGCTGAACAGGCCCATGGTGGCAACGGCAAAGATTTTCTTGCTTTTCCATATACATGAATTCCTGCAATATCTTCGGGATATTGCTGAACTGCACCGGATAGCCCAGAATGATTTCATCGTGCACCGGTTATTAACAAAAAATCAGAAGGAGGTCAAAGCATGCAGCTGTTTCGGAACGGAGTCTTTCTCTCCTGCGAGGATCAGAATCGAGTCTTTCACTACTTGGTCGAGGATAAAGGCCGCATCGTCTATACCGGCGACACGATGCCGCCAGCCTACCAGAACGCGCCCTCCGTGGACCTGAAAGGCCAGTGCGTGGTGCCCGCGTTCGCGGACACCCACCTTCATTTTGAGTCCTACGCCCTCTTCAACGGCACGGTGGACGTGCGGGACGCCGTGGACTTTGCCCAAATGGGGGCCCTGCTGCGGACCTGGGCGGAGTCCCACCCCAAGGCCAAATTTCTGCCCGCTTACGGGTGCAGCGCCCACACGGTGGCTGAGGGACGTCTTCCGGAGCGGGCGGACCTGGACCGCATGGTTTCGCTGCCCACACTGATTGTCAAATACGACGGCCACGCCGCAGTAGCCAACTCCGCCCTCTTCGACCAGTTCCCCTCAGAGGTCACCAGCGACCCTGGCTGCGACCTCAGGACTGGATGGCTCAGCCAAAACGCCTTCTATCGGGGCGTCAACTTTATCACGCAACAGGTGCCGGTGACCAGCGTGCTCTCCGGCATGTCCGCCGCCGCCCACCAGCTGGCCCGGAAAGGCATAGGACTGCTCCACGCTGTGGAGGGGGTGGGCTACCAAAACGACATCGACGTGGACTCCCTCCGGTACATGGCGCCCGGCCTGCCTCAGGCCATCCGCATCTACTTCCAGACCATGGATGTGGACAAGGTGGTCCGGCGGAAGATGAAGCGCATCGGCGGCTGCTTTTCGCTGGCGCTGGATGGCTGCTTCGGCTCGGAGGACGCGGCGCTGAAGGAGCCCTACGCCAACAACCCGGCCAATTCCGGCTTCTTGGCCTACACCCAGGAGGAGGTCAGCGCCTTCTGCATCAAGGCCAACCGGGCGGGGCTTCAAATCACCATGCACGCCATTGGCGATGCGGCTGTGGAGCAGGCGGTCACTGCCTATGAGGCGGCGCTGGCCGACTTCCCCCGGCCGGACCACCGGCACATTCTGATTCACGGCGACCTGTTCCCGGAGGAGCTCCAAAAACGGGCCGCAAAGCTGGGGCTGTGCGTGGCGGTTCAGCCCGCCTTTCTGGACTGGCGGCAGGAGCCGGCGGAGTATTTGGAGCGGATTCTTGGGCCGGAGCGGGCGGGCAGGATGCTGCCCCTGCGGAGCATGCTGGAAAAGGGCCTGCTTCTGAGCGCCGGGTCTGACGCGCCCTGCACCATTCCAAATCCCATCGAGAGCATCCACCTGTGCGTCAACCATCCCAACCCGGCGGAGGCCGTTTCGGTGGAAGACGCCCTGCGGATGCACACCCTCTGGGCGGCGAAGACCTCCTTTGACGAGGGGGACCGGGGCGCTTTACGGGAAGGCCTGCTCTGCGACTTTGTGGTGCTGGACCGCAACCCGCTGGAGGTGCCCAAGGAGGCGCTGCGGGAGCTGAAAATCCAGTCGGTCTGGTTTGGCGGAAAGATGTATGCCTCTTCCCCCTGCGGGGCCGCCGGCCTGGCCCGCCGCGCTCTCACCGGCCGGCTCTTCCACGGGGAACGGCAATGAGGACGCGTGGTTCTTTTTTCTTGAAAGAAAAAAGAACCAAAAAAGAACTTTAAACTGGGGTGGATGAAGGCTGTTCCAGGCGCAGGGCGCCTCCCAGTTTTGCACAGAGCGCCGGGCGGACTGTCCGGCGCTCTTCTTTTGTGGAATCTCCATAAAAGAGGCGGAAAGCGGGAGGAATTTTATCCAAAAGCGGGAAAAATGGAGGTGGAAGCGAAAAGGGCTTGACAGGGGGGATACGGTGGTGTTAAGATACGCCTAAGAACCAATTGTTGCGGCTTCACTGTGAGCCGGGCAATGATAGAGGCGCGGAACCGCAAGAGTAACCGGCAGAGACGGGCAGGACACCCGGCTGGCGAAAGGGCGTTCCGCCGAAGGGCCGCATGTCTGCCTGGGGTGCGGTTGCCTGGGGCGCGGGAGAATATCTCGCGGACTGCCACACCTGTGGAGCGCTATCATTGTGGTCTGAAGCGTCATTGAGGATGACGCTCATACTGCCATGAATGCTTCCACTGGGAAGGTTCATGGCTTTTTTGCTGGGAAGATTCCCGGCAGAACGCAGCTGAACGTTCTTTTTGCTTCTTTTTCTTTCAAGAAAAAGAAGAGAAAACACGAATTTTGGAGGAAATGAACATGAAGAGGATGCTTTCTCTGCTCATGGCCGCGGCCATGATGCTCGCCCTGGCCGCCTGCGGCGGCGACAACACCGGCACGCCCGGCACCAGCGCGCCCGCGCCCACCGGCACCAACCAGCCCGCACCCACCAATGAGCCCGCCCAGAACGGCGGCGATGCCATTCCCGGCCTGGAAGACGGCGTGCTGACCGTGGGCATGGAGTGCGCCTACGCTCCCTACAACTGGATGCAGGTGGATGACTCCAACGGCGCTGTGCCCATCTCCAATGTGCCCGGCTCCTACGCCAACGGCTATGATGTCATCATCGCCAAAATGATCTGCGAGGCCAACGGCTGGGAGCTGGAAGTCGTGTCCAGCGCCTGGGATTCTCTGTGCCCCGCCGTCCAGGCCGGCACCATGGACGCCAACATTGCCGGCCAGTCCATGACCGCCGACCGGATGAAGGAAGTGGATATGGCCGGTCCCTACCTCTATGCCACAATTGTCTGCGTCACCACCAAGGACAGCCCCTATGCCTCCGCCGCTTCCATCCAGGATCTGGCTGGCGGCAAATGCACCGCCCAGTCAGGCACCATCTGGTATGACACCTGCCTGCCCCAGATTCCCGACGCGGAGCTGCTGGCGCCCGCTGACACCGCTCCGGCCATGATTATGCAGCTGCAGACCGGCACCGTGGACTTCGTCTGCACCGATATGCCCACCGCCATGGGCGCGGTGTCCAAGGACGACAACCTGGTCATTCTGGACTTCTCCGGCACCGGCGGCGACTTCCAGTTTGCCAGCGAGGAAGAGCGGGCCGAGAACGTGAACATCGGCATCTCGGTCCAGAAGGGCAACACCGCCCTGATGGACGCCATGAACGCCGTCCTGTCCACCATGACGGCGGACGATTTCAACGAGCTGATGGATCAGGCCATTTCCATCCAGCCCGAGGTTTAATCTGACCGTTCTACCCATCCACCGGCGCTGGACACAGTGCCGGTGGATGGGTCATCTGCATGAAAGGAGCGTCCACCGATGGAAAAGCTGGTCAAACTGGGGACAGATATGGCCCTGCTTTGGGGCAATTACGGCCCCAAATATCTGGACGGCGTGAAAAATACGCTGATTCTGGCCTTGGTGGCCACTATTATTGGCTGTGTCATTGGACTGATCTGCGGCATCCTGAATACCATTCCCTATACCCAAAACGATTCCCTTCCCAAGCGCTTTGTGCTCAAGCTCATCCGGGTGGTTGTCCGGGCCTATGTGGAGGTTTTCCGGGGCACCCCCATGGTGCTTCAGGCGGTGTTCATCTATTATGGGTTGCCTTACTTCTGCGGCTTCGGGTTTGAAAGTGTTTGGGCTGCGGCAATCCTGGTGGTTTCCATCAACACGGGCGCTTACATGGCGGAATCCGTCCGGGGCGGCATCATCTCCATTGACCCCGGCCAGACGGAGGGGGCCAAGGCCATCGGCATGAATCATGTTCAGACCATGACCTACGTCATTCTGCCCCAGGCCCTGCGGAACATCCTGCCTCAGATTGGCAACAACTTTATCATCAACGTGAAGGACACTTCCGTGATGTTTATCATCAGCTTTACGGAGTTCTTCGCTTTCCATCGCTACATCACCGGTGTCAACAACATGTATTTCCCCTCCGCCGCCATTGAGATGATCGGCTATCTGTGCATGACGCTGGTGGCCTCCTTCCTGCTGCGGGCTCTGGAAAAGAAAATGGACGGCGCGGACAGCTATGAGCTGGTGCAGGCGGATTCCCTGACCATGACCGCCGGCACCTACAACCACCCGGACAGGGGCAGCAACTTCGACGAGCGAAGCAAGGAATACCATCAAAACAGCATGGGGGAGGGACGGTAACATGAGCGAAGCCATTCTGGAGGTCCGGCACCTTTCCAAGTCCTTCGGCAGCAACGCGGTTTTGAAGGACATTGATTTCACGGTCCGGCCTGGCGACGTGACATCCATTATCGGGGCCTCCGGCTCCGGCAAGTCCACCCTGCTCCGGTGCATCAACCTGCTGGAGACGCCCACCAACGGCGAGGTGATTTTCCACGGTCAGAATGTGGCGGGCAAGGGAGTCAACGCGGCGTCCTACCGGTCCAAGGTGGGCATGGTGTTCCAGTCCTTCAACCTTTTTAACAACATGACGGTGCTGGAAAACTGTATTGTGGGCCAGACCAAAGTGCTGAAGAAGAACAAGGAGGAGGCCCAGACCAACGCACTGAAGTATCTGGAGCAGGTGGGCATGGCACCTTATATCAATGCCCGGCCCCGGCAAATCTCCGGCGGTCAAAAGCAGCGGGTGGCCATTGCCCGGGCTCTGGCTATGGAGCCGGAGGTGCTGCTCTTTGACGAGCCCACCTCAGCCCTGGACCCGGAGATGGTGGGCGAGGTGCTGGCGGTCATGCGGGACCTGGCGCGGGCGGGTATGACCATGCTGGTGGTCACCCATGAGATGGCCTTTGCCCGGGACGTGAGCAACCATGTGGTGTATATGGCCGGCGGCGTCATCTGCGAGGAGGGTGCGCCCATTGATATCTTCAACCATCCGAAGCAGGCCCGGACCCAGGAATTTTTGTCCCGGTTTATGGAGCGGTAAACGGGTTCCATTGTGTTTGAAAAAACTTCAAGCTGTGTTTCACGCCAGTCTGGGCAGAAGAAACACAGCTTGAAGTTTTTTCAGGCTTTTCAGATTTTGTATCCGTGTGGGCCGCGAATATCGCGTCAGGCCGCCACGGAGTCCAGCGTTATTTCCCGTGTAACCAAATCAATCTGATAGGTGCCCATACCCTTCTTTTCCAGACGGTAATCAGGCGAATAGATGTCTCCATGGAGCTCGTAAACCGGACAATGGAAGGTGAGGCTTTTCCCGTCTGCGCTCAGTAATAGCTTTCCGTTCTTCCGAACATGCCAAGGCCCTCCATCTCAGCGAGGTAATCCCGGACGGTCCCGTCCGGCCAGACGATGGTGAGCGATTCATTGCCGTCTCGAATTCCCTCACGACAGCAATGATAGACATGTGCCAGCTCTGAGGCCAGCACATCACAGCGCGCGGCGGCAAGGCCCCTGGTGGTCCACTCAAGAGGCGTCATCTGGTCCGCCACCCAAAGGGCATCTCCAGCCACGATGTAAAGGGTATCGCCTTCTACTTCAACCTACACGGCGGTCTATGCGGGGACGGAGATCGTACCCGAGGCCCCGCAGCCCACCGGGCAGCCGGTCAGGGAACCGGGCACTCCCATGTTTGGTGGAAACGCAGCCGCTACCGGCGGTATGCTTTTGCTGCTGCTGGCCGGTACGCTGTGCCTGAGCATGGCTGTTCCCGCCGCGGCGGTATTATATGCTATTGGCGCTAAATAACAGATGTTGAAGGCTGCGCGCAATACCGCAATAAACAGTAGATTTCTGCATTGATAATAAGCGATTCCAAGGACAACAGAAACAAGGAGCGTCCAAATGCAGAGAGGAATAATCTGACCGGCTCCCAATGAATTCCGAATGATCCACATAGGCAGATGCCATATTGTCCAAATGATCCCAACCAATAGGATGCTGCAAATGCTTTCTCCCGGAAAAGAAACCTGCTCAAGAAGGAACCCCCGCCATGCCAGCTCCTCAGCAAACGCTGTTACAAACAAATACATACCACTTCACTATGACGGACGGATATGTATTTTGAAGCAAATTTGTTCTTGCCGCGAGGGAATAACAAAATGAGACAGATAATCCCATAAGCACCAATATGGCCCAAGTTCCGATATGTTTGAGTGCTATCTTCCCAGAAAATGCTGCTGCAAAGTATTTTTTGAGTCTGTGTTCAAACGCCAGAAACAAAAAAGCGCTGGCGGCAGGAATACAAACAAATAAGTATTTCAACAGTGACAATTCGTTGGGAACAGAGACGCCGTGTTGCTGCAACATCATGGGAATATAGTAAATAGATGATAAAATATATACTGCACATACCCATAACATAATCTTTACGCTATTTGCCATGCCTGTCATTTTCCCTTTTCCTCCAGGCTAAGACTTTACCGCAATTATATCAAATATATCAAAATTCTTTTGCTTTTCCCTCTTTTTCTCTGTGGAATTTCTTAAATTTTCCCTACAGGATAGAAACGGCGGCGGTTTGCGGAAACCGCCGCCGTTCCAGAAATTAAGAGAGCTGTGTGTATACAGCGTGCTGCCGCCGGTAGGTATCGTTGTCCTTCTGCTTCAGCTCCTGCTCCACCTGGGCCAGCTGATGCTCCAACTCTTTGGCCTTGGCCTCATCGGTCTCGGTATTGATCCGCTGTTCCAGCTCCTGCTGCCGCTTTTTCAGTTTTTCGATCTCCCGGTCTACCTTGTCGGTATTGCACTCCCAGGTCTCGCCTTTATCCTTTTTCCCCTCCGGACCCTTCGCGCCCTGGCCCGCCGGATCAGGTTCCCCGGCCTCGGGGGTATCCTCCGGCTGGTTCGGCGCATTCGCCGCCCGCTCCGGATCATCAAAATAGATTTTGGGCTGACCGTCCTCATCCTTGCCCATCCAATAGCGGCCGGACGGCTCCTGGGGCTCCTCCGGAATGTATTCATCCATTACGGGCTTCGGCTGGCGGCCCTGGACCTCCTCCTCGGGCTTCTGGACCTTGGACGCTCCCAGCACCTTCTCAGCCGTTGTCTAAGGCTGGAC
>JAAWCD010000125.1 GCA_022793095.1 Oscillospiraceae bacterium
CCGCATGAGCTTTTGCCTGTTCATTCATGGGTGTGCTCCTTTCGTTTTTGTTCGAGGACGCAAAAAACCGCAGTTATCCTCTGTGAAAGAGGTAACTGCGGTTTTTGTACGTACTCGTGGTCGGTATTTAGGATGTGGACGACTCTTCAAAGGGCATACTATCCCCAGGAAGCTTAAATCTGACCTGAAGAAATCTTACCTAAATACAGGTTGAGTATAGCATGGGTTTCAGGGCTTGAACAGTTGCGGTTTTTGCTACAGTGAATAAAAGGGGGCGCTGTAGCGAGGACCTATAGAATATCCACCCTCCGATTAAACTTTTAGGTGTTGTTCACATAAGGGAAGGTTTGTAATACAACAGGACTAAAAACCGATATGTTCAAATCAAAAGTTGCTTTTCTTAATTTAAATTCTACACTCCACTATTATTGCTTACGAATTCGGCATACAATAATTACTGAAATTGCTAGAATAACCGAAGAAACCAGCGCCATATATCGTAGTGAGATATTTTGTTGAGTTGGAGTATCAAGTTGGCCTCCGCCTCTCATTGCACCCCCACTGTCGTTGTCCCGCAGGTCTTTTAGATTTGAGGTTAGATCACCGACGGAAATTAGCTTGTCTCCATTCCTGCTCACTTGCTCATTAGCCGATGATACCGGTAGCAAATACTCATTATCGCCGGTCACCCAAAAATAATAGCTCCCGTCTATTGCAACCAGTTCATCGGATACTGTAAAACCATCAAGCTGCGATAGGCCTACAATGTCACGTTGAGCACTACCAAAATCCTCGGCGTTTCCTCCAAAACTCACCAATCTATACGCTCCATCTTCATAGCCAATAGTCATGAAAATTTGCGGGATTCCATCCAGGTTAAGGGTGAACTCCCAAGTGTCATCAATGATATCAGGGTCAATCAGCTCAGAGACACTCGTTCCTGTAGCAGCAAGGATTTGTTCTTTTCCAACGTAATTAACATGATATCCCTGCCCCAATGTGATCATTTCGATTTCATCCGAATTAGAAAATCCCCAGTGAGTTGGATTGCTTTGGATTTTTGAACGAACTGTATCGGCGCTATCTGCTGCCACAGTCAAAACTTCTTGTGGAATATTTGCATTTTCTACAGCGTAAGATTGCATACAAAACATGAATGCTACGCACAAGACGAGCAAACTAACAATATGTTTTTTCATGAATGTAACCTCCTTATAAAGAATCAGTAAATATTATTTGCGCAACCGCAACCCATAAATCGTACCATCCCAATCTCGGCTACTAGAGCTTCCTCCTTTGAATTTTGAGTACAGCATTTGATGAAAAGTTCCGTCATCCGGTTCCATGTACTCAATCATTTTACTATCCGAATCATAGCCGCATATAACCACAGCATGACCGCCGCCGCTTGACCAAGATATTCCAGCGTAAATTGGACGCTCGTTGTAAATCTCCGAAGCAGTAGAGCTAAAGCTTATGCTTGCTGCCCGTATCGTTCCAGTAAGACCATAGTCATATAATCCGTCATAAACCTCGCTATCTAATGCTGTTACATTTGGTGCAGGGGTTATGCCCTTCACAAGGGATACAAAACTTTCTTGAGTAGTTGATATTCCAAAGTAATCAAGGATACATTCCGCTGTCGCAGCCCAGCACCAATACTTTTTCTCTTGTTCTACCCCTTTTACACTGACGGCTCCAACTGTAGAATAGGCTAACGCCTGTGTAGATACATAGATTGCCAAAAAAACAAGTGCGAACATGGCTGTGACTTGCTTTTGAACATTAGCCTTCAATCTTTTGTTCGTAGACATATTTATCACCATTTTGACCGTTGCTTTATGCAAATTAAAGTATGCACAAATCCGAGGTCACCTTTCTTAGTTATAGTTGGGATGTATTTTCCCGTCAATAATCAGTTAGACTGATCATAAATCATTCTGTATATTTATACTCCCCCTTTTACTTTTTGAATTCTTAAATAAAATCACTGCCTCCTTTCATGCACCAAATTTCCGACATTTGGATTGAAGATAACTCAAACAATCCAGGTTGAAAAGGAACTAAGGTATGCTAGACCATAAATTGGCAAATTCGTATTATGCACAAAAATCAGGCCTTCTTGTTCTTCTGTCAAATACAATACCGATTGATTTTGGTGAGGTATGTTTTGGTGTATGGATAAATTTGTGCATTTTTTCAGATTTGCTCATTTATAGTCTGCTAGATATTTCGTTTCTCACGGGCATCACCAGCCTTTCAAAAAACATATTCAAAGAGACTTGATAAGTTATCCCTCTGTTTATATATCCCCGCTCAACTCAAAATTGGACACATTTGCCGAAAATTTTTCAAAAAAATTTTTTCATTGGCAGGCAAAGCTCAATATGGTAAAATAAAATGTACCTGCTGGTGCCTTTCACTCGTCTCTTTTGGGAAATATAATTTTACCATAGAGAGGTGAAGGGCCATGAGTGAGGAATCATTAACCGCCATCGTTGGCGCGAACATAGAAAAATGCCGCACGAAGGCTGGCCTGACTCAAAGCGAGCTGGCCGAGAAGGCGGGGGTCGGCGTCGCGTTTATTTCCAGGGTCGAACGGGGACAGAAGCTGATGAAGCTCCAGACCCTGCGCCGGATTGCTGAGGTCCTGAACGTGAGCTGTGACGCCCTCCTTTATCCTGAGAGCAAGAAAACTTCCATTGCCAATATTCAAAAGCTGCTTGAGGAAAAATCTCCGGAGTTTATCAGCAGTGTTGAACATGTCATCCGTGCGTGCGTCGAGCATTTTCCAGACAATGATAACCAGAAATAAGGAGTGTCGAGCTATGGGTGAAGGAAACCAGAGCCGGCGAGATGCGTTTTTTATTGAGCTGTATCAAAAACAGTATAAAAAGATGCTCCTGTATGCCTCCGCCATACTGTCCGGACCGTCACAGGCGGATGAGGCGGTACAGGACGCATTTGCGGAAGCATGGATACATATAGACAAGCTGTTGGACTATGAAAAACCGGAATGGTGGCTTCAAAAGGCGGTGAAGCACAAAGCATTTCACATATTGCAGGAACGGGCGAATGATATGAGGCGGCTTGTCGCATTGGACAACAGCACAGAGCAAAAGCTCCCTGCCGCTCCTGATTTATTCGAGGCTGTAGAGGCTGAGAGCCGGGAAAAAACCAGTCAGAAGATAGTGCGAGCCTTGACCAGTGAAGAGTACGCGCTTCTGCGGCGCATTGCGCTGGACCGGGCCAGTTACCGGACCGCAGCGGAAGAAAACGGACTTTCCATCGGGGCATGTTACAAAAAAATCCAGCGCATCCGGCAGAAGCTGAAAAAATTTTTCCCGAACCGATAATTTTTTTCAAAAAAGCTGTCCAATTTTCGATGGAACAGGGATATATATAGGGGTGATTAAATATGACTGCCGAAACTGCAAGGAAATACGCCTGGTTAGAGCAGCTGAGTACGGAAGAATTGGAAGGGCTTTTACACGCGCAAGCATTTTCGGCTGATTCTGAGGATCTGGAGCTTACAGATCTGATTTTGGAGGTGATGGTAAAACGAAAAGGAGATGAGCTTCCTGACCCCATGAAGGCGATGGAGGACTTCAACCGCCTGTATCGTGACCTGGAAGAACCGCTGTACCCTCTGGACGACACAGAGGAACCGCTAGCCGGAGCTGGCAAATCCGCCCCCGCCAGACCGCGTATGGTTCGCCGGGTCCTGATTGCCGCCGCGGTTGTCGCGCTCCTGGTGACAATGATGACCGTCCCGGTGCTCGGCTATGAAAGTGTTTTCCAGATGATTGGTCAATGGACCGCCGAGCAGTTTGGCTTCCGGGCAGTTGGAACGCCTTCGGATGAGCCAGGGAGAAGTCAGCCCAGGGAGGTTCCGGAGGAGTATACTGAGTTGCAGGCCGCATTGAGCGAAAAGGGAATTGATGATTTCCTGTTTCCTGTTATTCCAGACGGGTTTCGTGTGGTCGAGTCTAATCTCTATGACGAACCCGATTTGAGAAATTTAGAGTTTGACACCCTATATGAAGACGAAGAGAACATGATTCTATTCATGATATCTCGTAATTCATCTCAAAATGCACTTTATGAGAAGAATAGTGATGATGTTAGTATTTATGAACATAGCGGTACCGACCACTATATTTTCAGTAACATAGATAATATAACAGCTGCTTGGTACGCAGATAGCTTAGAATACTCAATTGCAACAAATCTTTCTGTATCGGCATTGAAAAATTTGATTGATTCTATGTATGAGGAGTGAAAACGTTGAAGAATAAGCTGATTGCCTTCATCTGTGTGGTGGCATGTCTTGCGACAATGATTGTTCCCGCGTTTGCAGTGGAGACGAGGGCCAGCAGTCAAATTATCCGCTACAGTATGGATGCCACAACATCCAAAGACACAATAGAAGTGTTTTTTTCGGTCACAGGGGTAGGAACTATGCAAAAAATTGGGTGCGAAAGCATCTATATCTACGAAAAATCCGGAACGCGGTGGAGTCTTGTGGAAACTTTCACGGAAGATGATTCTGGTATGAGCAGAACAAATACACACAGCCACAGGAATACAATCTATTACACTGGCGATGCTGATGTTGAGCACAAAGTCGTGGTGACCATTTTTTCAGAGGATGATACAGAACGAGATATCAGAACAAAAACCTTTTATGTATAAAGCAACAACGGACGGCAGGGATTTTTCCCTGCCGTCCTTCTCGTATGCAGTTGAACTGCCGTCACCACTTAGCCAGAATCCGCCCATAGACCAAACATCGCTCATAGTCATACTTGTTAATGGCCAGAATCACCGTGTCCCCTTTCTGAAATTCTCTGTCGCTGTGCTGAGGCGCGTAGAGACACAGGCAGGTGGTGCCGTCAGGCATGGTGCAGAACACCCCGCCGCCGTACTTCCCGCTGATGACCGCCTGCCTCCGGCTTCCCAAGGGATGCCGTGCGGGCACCCCGTCAAAGGGATTGGGGTACGCTTCCTTCACCGAAATCAAGAACTGATCGCGCGCCCGGTCGTAATCCTTCAGCACGCAGTTCAGCGTCTCTCCGGGATGGTAATTCTCCCGCAGATCGGAGTAGCTGGAATAGCTCATATCCTGATATCGAAGGGAGATGTCCCTGCCGCCGCACTCCACCAGGCACTGACTGGGCCCCACCGCCAGGACATTGCAGGTCAGCCGTTCGCCCGGTTCATGGCGGCTCCTGGCGCTGTCAAAGAAATGCTGCCGGGCGGCCATGCCCAGCCTGCGGGAGGCGATGGCCACCCCGCCCTCGCGGTCCACATCCAGAATCACATAGTCGATCTCCGCGTTGGTCATGTTCCGCAGCACATGGGACGGGCGCTCCCGGCCCGGTGTCCACATCTCCGTCTCGGGAATCAGGATCTTGACCCGGTAGGGAATCACGACCGCGCAGAACAGCCGCCGCCGTTTCAGCTCACCGGTTTCCTGATCCCGAACATGGAAGGCGTGCTCATCCACGCCCACGATCCGGCCGGTGAGCACGGACTTGGAGCGGAAGGAGGCGTAGATCTCATTCCACTCCGCCCGCTCCTCTTCCGTCAGCTCCCGGTCCAGCTGATTCAGCTTCAGGGACAGCAGCGGGCTGTGCTGGCCCTTTGCCATTCTGCCCTCGCGGGGCCTGGGTTCCAGCCCGCGCGGCTCCGGCGGACGGATTTCGTCTGCCTTGGGTTCCTCCAACACCGGCTCTGACGCGGGGACCTCTTCCAGCGGCGGGGGCGGCTCACAATCCTCTTCCGGCGGGCCCAGCCCCAGTACAGGTTCAGCGGGAGTGTCCGCCTGCAACAGCTCGGCAGGTTCGGACTGTGCCTGGTCAGCCAGTTCCAGGGCAGGAATCTCTTCCGCCCCATCTGGCGGCAGTTCCTCGGCTATGGATGTATCCACCTTTTTCCTGGAGGCCCGCTTCTTTTTCGGCGGACTCTCTTCCGCTTCCGGTTCAGCCGCAGGTTCATTCGGGATGGCCTCCGCAGAGGCTTCCTCTTTCGGCTCCGGGACCCCAAATACATCCAGGATCTCCATTTCCGCATCAGGGAAAGCGGTGGTTTCTGCCATTTCCATGGTTTCATTGCAATCAAAAAGGTCCATTTTCACTGCTCCTTTCCGGTCTGTTTTTATTCTTTTGATTCCTTCCGCGTCTCTCCGGCATCACCTCCTTTTCCTCCTGGCGTCCCTGTAAACCTCCCAGGTGCAGGAGCGGTAAACGGATTTTACATTCACCCAGCGGGCAAACTCTCTCTGCTCGCTGGACGGTTCCCCGCCGTCGTAGTCTCGATAAGGCTGAGCGAAGGCAGTCACTCCCAGCTTCTCCAAGGCCAGCACCCGGCGGTGCGCGTCCGGCACATCCTGCACCAGGACATAGGTCCAGAGTCGGAAGGACGCTATTCCTGCCTCCCGAAGATAAGCCGCGGCACACTCAATGACCGGCAGCATATCGCTGGTATCGCAGGCCATTCGGACAAATCGAATCCAGTGCAGTCTTGCCAGCAATGCGGCGGTTTCCGGAGTGATCAGACGGGCGTCCAGCCCCTGATTGAAGTCCACCCAGACCGCTGCCCGGCCCATGCGGCCAATTTGCTCCAGGCCGTGGGCGGAAGCAAGCACATTGTTGTCCAGAAAGACCATTTCCCGGCTGTCCGGACGTTTGATTTCCTCCCAGGAGGCCGCGGGCCGGATGGTCCCCTCCTTCCGGGGCACTACGCACCAGGGACAGGCCCGATTGCACCCGCGTGTCAGGAACCCGACTGCCCGCGCATACCGGGGATAAATGCTGTAATCAGGAAAGCACGCCTCAATCTCCGGCGGCAGGCTCCCATAGTCCTTGTAGCCCGTCCCGCCAGTGACGGTTTCATCCGCGTCAATGACCGTGTTGTGGTCCGGAGTAAACGTGAAGACCTTGGAGAGATACACCCGGTCGTAGTGTTCAAACCCGTTCCACCAATCCACTGTGTCGCCTTGCCTCTTGTGCCAGCCCGCCAGCTTCATCAGAGCCAGATTCGGAAAATGCCTCCCATCCATGTCAATCAATCCGATTTTCATTGCCTCACCGCCTACCTGCAAAACCTCAGCCGCCCATCCTGCCGCAGAACCAGATAATAGCTCCGGTCCAGAATGATTCTGGCATGCTGCTCCGGTCTGTCCAGCAAAAGCAGGAACGTGTCCTTCCGAGGCTCCGCCTGAAGTAGCTGGCAAACCCGAGCCTCATGACCGTCCGGCACCGTCATCACGGCGAAGAAGTCCAGCGTCTTCCCCCGCTGAATGAGAAACCGGAGCTTGTACGGCGGACATGCGGAAATCTGAAGCAGCTTTTCCGGTTCCAGGGCCAACAGCGTGTCCAGCGCCAGAAGCATTTCCCGGTCTGCCGCTGCTTTCCGCAGCTCTGGCAGGGCAATCAAGCCGCTGCCCACTGGAACCAGCAGGCCCAGATACCGCAGGCGCCGCAGCATGGCTTCCGCCTGGTGCGGTTCTTTCCAGGGTTCCTGCGTTCGCAGCAGCGGCAGAACCTGGTCTGCACGAATGAAGCCGGTTTCCCGCAGGATGGTCATGAAAAAGCTCTGATCCCCTTCCAAACGCATCTCTGCTCACTCCGGTCCTGTCCCGTTCAGGTACGGGTCCACCAACACGTCGCTGTGGGCCTCGCAGATGGTATTAAAAATGACCGCCATGGTGTATGCGGTCGAGTTGCGGATATTCTGCTGGTTCTGACGGAGCTTGCCCTCTGCCGCCTGCAAAATGGTCCCGTCCAGGTCCCACAGCCGGGAACGTACATTGGCCTGGGGCAGGACCGCTTTCCCAATCCGGAAGCTGTCCGAGTAGAACAGCCGCTCAATGGCGTTGGCAAACACCTTTGCCGTCTCCTCGTCGA
>JAAWCD010000022.1 GCA_022793095.1 Oscillospiraceae bacterium
CTTCCAAATCCTCCCGGATCAGCTTATATTCTTCCCGGCTGATATCACTTGGGTATTGATGCATTTTCCCCAGCTCCCGCTTGTTTTTTCCTATTATCTCCCACTCCGCCATTTTTGTCAAAAGATTTTAAACAGGCTCTAACATTCCAATTTAGACCATCAAAAAAAGCCCGTTCCCCGCCTGGGGGAACTGCGGCCATGAAGTTATACTATACAGTGCAAACCGCCCGGTGGTTCTATGACCCGCTGGGCAGTTTTTGCCGTTTCCTGCGGCCCATAAATTTTTCTTCGCTTTTCTCTCTGCGGAAAGCGGTTTTGCGCGCAAAACCTGTGCCGCTGAACGCTCTGTCAGCGGAAAGGGAAAGTACCGCCACCATCCCCAAACGAAAGGGGGTGAGAAGATGGAAACCAACCCCCGCGACTATGGCGAACGGTGCAGGTTTGACGCCTTTTGCAAGACCGTATTGAAGCATGAGGCAATCGGCTACATCCGGGAAATGAAGCGGCGGGCCAGCCGGGAAAGACGATGCTGTAATTTCCGCATGAATGACTGAATCTTATGACAGAGATCTTCCCAGGTATAGGGCAATTGGCCTGAATGAACAGAAATCTTCAAAACATGATTCAAGTATTCCTCCGGAATGTATTCCAGAGGATAGGGCGGCAGGAAAAGCACCTCAATTTTGTCCTTGCGGTGTTCCAGCCAGGACGCAGCAAACTTGCCGTGATGGACTTTCAGATTGCCCAGGATCCGGAACACCTTCTGTCTTGAAACGCGAATCAGGCGCTCCATAACCCGGACCAGCCGCTGCTGGTTTGTGGTGTCCTGATAAATCATAAAACGAACCTTCCGCAGGTGTAAATCTGCTGATTTCTATGGAGTACTACTTGCGCTGATCCTACCAAAGATAAGGACAGAAGATCAAACTATAAGCACAGTACAGGATGTTGAAATCGTCCGTGACATTTACAACTCTACGGTTTTCTCCGATATCGTCTGGCGAAGCCAGATTCGGAAGGTCGATCAACTGGAGAGGGTCGTCAAATACGCATTCAGCAATGTGGGAACTACCTTTTCCGCCAAATCTGTATCTGACGATCTCAAGGCGGAGCACCGGGCGCTGAACAATGAGCCGGTATACAGCTATCTGGAAAAGCTGGAGAAAGCCTATCTGCTGCACCGTTGCTCCCGCTATGATTTGCAAGGGAAAGAAATCCTGAAGACACAGGAGAAGTTCTACCTGGCCGATACCGCTTTGCGCTACAGCGTATAGCTCTGTTGTCAAAACATGCTTACCAGCCCGGCCAGCAGCAGCATCATAACGGGCACAACATATTTTCGCGGGTGGTGCCAGAGGTCGCTTTCGATTTTCCATCCCCGAACGGGGCAGTACCATTCCAGCAGGACGGAACCGGCCGCGCTCAGCAGGGCGAAGACAGCCGCAGTCAGGACATTGAGTGGAGTAATGCCGCCGGTCTGGATTTGCCAGCTGCACAGGAAAATGATATCTGCGGCCAGATTGCACATGAAAATAAACAGGCAGTAGGGGATGCAGAACGCTTTCCCCTGCCCTGGCAGAAACCGTGCCGCTTGCTCCAGGTCCGGGTCACAGGACAGCAGGATGCAAATGGGGGTGTTCAGGGAGAGAACCCCAAAACCCACCGGCAGAACGAACCGGGCCTCCATCTGCCCGAACAGCACCGGCAGGACGCAGGCCACGCCCCACATGGCCACAGTGTTGACCAGATAATTCTTGTGAGCCGTGAGATATCGGGCCAGGTAGCGCCACACGGAATAACGGCGGCGGCTCCTGACCACACCCTTGCTTTTATCGGGACGGCGGTGGAAGGTATAGGCGTCAGTCTGGCTCAGCAGCAGGATCGCAGCCAGGCAGCTGACAGCCAGGACGGGGAAAAGAAAGGCTGTTTTCCACAGCAGGAAAATCGCGGCAAGGAGGGCAGCGGCCCAGAGCGGCCCCACCGCAGCCCGCAGGCGTTTCCGGGAATAAACGCAAGCGCTCACAAGGATGGCGTTGATTCCGCAGAGGACACTTCCAAAAACCTCCGCTCCATTCCACGGAGCGACAGCCAGCGCCACGGCCAGCAGTCCGGCGGTCTTGGTGAGCAGGGTGTAGCACCCCAACGCGGTTACATATGAAAACACCAGCGTCCGCCCCTCAAACGGGAGCATGAACATGTTTTCCATGTTGGTTCCGTTGTCCCTGGCAGAGAGGGCCTGCCACATGACGCCGGCGGAGAAGGTGCTGGCCATCAGATAGAGGATGGAGGGGGAAATCCGCACCTGAAATCCGGCGGTACGCAGGGCCCAAAAGACCACCAGCTCAAGAAAGAGCGTCCTGGCCAGCCGCTCATAGTTCACGCCAAACAGCTTTTTGGCGGTTGCTTCAAAGCTCATGTTCATCATGCAGAGCCTCCCGAATGTTTGTGGCATTGATTTGACTGCCCTCAAAGCGCTGTCGGATTTGCCCGTTCTCCAGCACCAGCACCCGGTCTGAGGTCAGGGTGATGCTTTCCAGGATGTGAGAGGAGAACAGGACCGTCCCGTGCTCCTTGTACCCGGCAATCAGCTGGTACAGGTACTCTGTGCTCTGGAAGTCCAGCCCGTTCACCGGTTCATCCAGCAAAAGCAGCTCCGGCCTCAGGGCAAAGGCGGTGATTAGAAATGCTTTTTTCTTGCTGCCGGTGGAAAGGTCCTTCAGCAGTGTGCTGGTGTAGTCCTCAAAGTGAAAGCCTCGTACCAGCCTGGACACGTCCGGCAAGGTCTTTTTGTACGCCGCCGCCGCATAGGACAGGTACTCCTGGAAGGTGAAATACTGGAAAGAGTTGTCCTCGGCAAAGACGGTGTACCGGCACAACTTGAAGTCCTTGTCCCGGAAAGCCGCCGGACGGCCATTCAGGCGGATGCTGTCACAGTGAAAGCCCTCATGCAGGCCGGACAGGGTTTTCAGAAAGGTCGTCTTCCCGGCCCCGTTCAGGCCGATTAGCCCCACAACCTCATGTTGGCGCAGCTGGAGGGAGAAACCAGACAGCACATTCTTTCCTGCGCTGTACCAGGCGCTGAGGTTTTGCAGTTCCAGGATGTTCCCACTCATGTTCCGTTTCCCTTCTTTCCGGTCTTCTCCTTTTTCCAGGAGGCGTAGGCGGAATACCCGAAGGCGGCTCCCATCAGGACGTAGAGTCCGGCCCACTCCAGATTGCCGGACACACCGCTGACGGCCGCCGCCGCCAGCCAGATCAGGGCAAGGATGCCACGAATATAAATATGACGCATAACATTTTCCTCCTTGAAGCGGCGCTTCCTTTGATGTATCTGTATCATAGCAGAAAAGCGGGTGCTGTGCGGAAATGTCCGCAAACGGCAGGTTTTTGACCGCGAAAATGGACGCTTACCTTCCAAGGGTAAGCGTCCGAAAAACTGGAAATTATCGCTTCTTATATACAATGATTTGAGGCTCTGTTCCATTGCACCCATATTCACAAATGAGCAGATAACCGTCATCCGCTGCAATGCCATAACACCTATCACTGCCTGGACTCTCAACTTGATTTGCCCAATAAACACGGTCATCTTCAAGCAATTTGACCGATTGGCCATTTGTCAATGTATATTCTAAATTAATGAAAAAATGCAAAATCCGCTCATTAAATGGAGCTCTTTTACCGGTAGGCTTTGAAGGTCAAGCGCGTTAATTTCCTCAATCAACGTCGCTTTCATCTTTTTGAGTGCTTCAGCACCGCCGCGCCTGACGCACTCCGCCGCTACGCAGGTTCCGCCTCAAAACAACCTCATTCCACATCGGTAAGCATCGCATTTACGCCTGCAAATCCTCTATTCCCTGATAGGACAGCGTAGCTACCGCCCGAAAAACATCTCCAGAAACACCGGCCTGCACCATGCCGTCGTATTTTTCTGCGGCGGTCTGAGCGCTTTTCAGGCCCCAGCCGTGAAGGCCTCCCTCGGTCTTGGTGGTTTTCAGCCCGCCATTCTCCTGGATAGGCGCGGAAGAAAAGCTGTTCTCCACCTTGACGACCAGCATCTGGTGGATACGGCGGATGGTAAGCGCCACATACCGTTCCTCCGGTTCCGGCACCTGCCGGGCCGCTTCCAGGGCGTTGTCCAGAAGGTTCCCCAAAATCGCGCACAGGTCCACGCTCCGAATGTTGGTGCGGCGGGGAAACTCCACCTGAATCCGAAGCTGGACGCCGCTGGTGGCCGCCGCGGCTGCCTTGCTGTTGATTAGATAGTCCGCCGTCTCGTCGCCTGTCCAAACGGCGGCTGTGAGGTTCTGAACAGGCGCCTGCAACTCGTCCAGATAGCGGATGGCCTCCCCGTACTTTTCATGGGTGAGGAATTGTCTCAGCACGCCGATGTGGTTGTGAAAGTCGTGGAAGAGCTTGGCGTTGACCTGATAGGCGCGGTTAATGGCGGTATAGTCGCGTTCCAACAGCTCGGCCTGCTCTGATTTCAGCTTCGCCAGCTCCTTTTCGGCCTCATACTGCCGGTTGATATTGAATACCAACGCCGACATCATCAGGACCACCGCCAGGATGGTCCACATATAGAGCGTGTCGTCCGGAATGTCCAGAACCGTTTGTTCGGAGAGGGTAATGACTGCGAGAAAACCGGCCAGAGCAACTGCGGAGATGGCCTGGAACGCGGTTTTCCGCTCGATCTCCTTTTGGGAAAGGCAGACCGCCAAGCCTGCCAGCAGGCCATGGAGCAGCCAGACAGCGGATTGTCCTGCCAGTGTTCGCGCATTGAGAACGTCCTGAGCTCGGAACAGCACGCCAAGCCCCGCCGCAAGAAGAAACTGCCAGAAGGAGAGGCCAATCTCGAAAAATATGCTGACAAACAGGCTCATTCTCAATTCGGCCCTTTGAAGCCAGTGGGCGCAGGCGGCAATCAGCACCGCTTCCAAGGCCATTTGATAGAAGCCAGCCGCATGCGTCAGGTACAGCAAAGCCGCAAGGATCAGCGCCCCAGCCAGTCCGGCCGCGATGCTTTTCCTGTCCGGCCTTCTTACGGATAACAGCCGGTGAATGAGGAACAGACCAGCAAAAACGCGTACTGCCCCGGTCAACATGGCAGAGAGCAGCAGTAACGCATCCGTCATATGTGCGCCCCCCAATAGGCGTTGATCTGCGCCTTGACCTCTTGCAGATGGGATCGGCTGATGGGGAGGGCGGTGCCATTTTTCAGGACAGCCGTTCCCTCCTTTACCTGCATGACGTGGATCATATTGACGATGCAGCCTCGGTCGATGAAGATGAATTCCTCTGCGGACAACTCCTCATAGACCTGCTGTAAGCTCTTCCGCACCTTGGCTGTTCCGCTGAGGGTGGCGATGCTGGCGTTTTTTCCGTCCCGCTCAATGAACAGGATCTCTTTGAAAGGGATTTTCTCCAGACGGCTGCTGGTCTGAATGGTGTAGAATTTGCCGTCCTCCAGCTCAATCAGCCGGATGGCGTCACAAATCGCCCCAGGAAGCCGTTTTTCTGCGTCATTTTTGGGAACATACCGGAAAATGGACAGTTCGAAGGCGTCGATGGCGTACTCCACATGGGAGGTAATAAAGATGATTTTTACATTGGGCAGGGAGGGCCTGATGTTCCCGGCCAGCTCCATCCCGGTGCTGCCGGGCATTTCGATGTCCAGCAAGATCAAGTCAAAGAAAAATCCATCCTCGGTAATATCGTAGAGGAGATTGCCGCTGTCCGTGTAGGCGGCAATCTCGCCAGCGCTCCCGCATTGTTTCAGGCAGTCTTCCGTAATCTTCCGGTTGGATTGGACGGTGGCGCTGTCATCGTCACAGATTGCGATACGCAGCATAGAGCAGTCCCCCTTTGTTTTGGCTGTAGTAAATTATTATACTACGTTTGCCCCATACCGGCAAGCAATCATCAACCCGTTTGCCACCACAGCCGCAATATAGGATTCCTTTTACAGCTTAGCAAAGAGAGCTTATATCATCTTGTAGGCATTTGGAAGCCTGTAAGCGCCTTGTTCAAGTAATCGTTGAACGGCTTCATCAGGCGGAATATATTCACCGCTTTGGACAAAAACAGCTTGCCGTCTACAAGTTCTTCGTCTCGGATTGGATATTCCAAGTACCAGCTCTTAAACTTCAGATATTCAGCCTGGGGATGATCCTTGTCATATCCAACCGGAACATTTTTCAGTGCTGATCCACCCACAGTAAAATACTCCTGAAAAGACGGGGCGGTGATGATTGCCTCCCACTCACCGCTGTGCTCCGAGATGTAATCCCGCACCATCCTGGTGGCATCCTTGAACATATCAGCGAACAGGCCTCCACCCAGAAAAGACTGGCCACCCGGTTTCATCATCAGATAGTAGCCCACAGGGACCGGCAGCTTGCCCATGGACGAGATGTGCGCCCGAAAAGCGGGATTATAGGGGGACTTATCGTGGCTGAACCGGGTATCCCGCACCATCTTGAAGGTCAATTCTTTGGGGGCATGGCCGAGGACGCTGCTGTCGAATTCTCCAATTTGGAAAATAAGGGCCTGCACCAGCTCCTCAAACTGCGCGTTGGCCGCCTGATACTCAGTCTTATGGGCATGATACCATTCCCGGTTATTATTGGCACTCAAGCTGGTCAGATAGTCCAAAATCATCTGTGTATTCATTTTTCCGCCCCCTCACGCATCTGCAATCGTTGAAAAAGCCGGACCATTCAGGAAGTCTCGAAGCATCTTTTTCAGCCGCTCGGTGGATTGGTACGTCCGGCAGAACGAGAATTGCTGGGAGTAGCCGTCCATCTCCTCCATGGCCGCAGTTACCTCCACAGCGGTATCGCCCGGCTTGGCAGCAGTGAAGTCCAGCCGGCCGGGCGCGATGCGGTGATTCTGTATTGCATAGTTGACCCGGCTGGCGCAATGGCAGGTCCCTTTCCCATACTCACCGCAGTATTCCGAAAGGAAGTCCGCCATCTTTTTCCGTACCCGGGAAAGCCGCTGGCGGTACGCTTCCGGGGTGATGTCCAAGATATCCCCAGCAATCCGGCTGTCCACCCGGAACATAGTGCCCAGAATGAAAATACACCGGCTTTCTGGATCCAGGCACTGGAGCATGACGTTGGTACAGGACAGCTTTAATTCCTCAGCCAGAACAGCCTTCTCCACATTCTGGGTCAAGTCGGGCACATCTTGAATCTTCCCGCTGCGGATGTCATCTCCGTAGAATTCAAAGCTCAAAGGGAACTGAGCGAACATATGCTTCTTGCAGTCCTTGAGATGGTTCACCGCAATACGGAATACCCAGGTGGTGAAGGTACTCTCTCCTTTGAAGGAGGACAGGTGGGTCATAACCTTCAGAAGAATATCCTGGGACGCATCCTCCGCGTCATGGAATGTGCCCAGCATTCGCAGGGATAGGTTGAACACCAGATCCTGCACACCTGCCAGTACAGTCTCCAGTGCAGCTTTATCTCCAGCGGTAGCTTGTCTAATCAAAATAGACAGTTCTTGGTTTTCTTTTGTATTCATAAGAACACCTCCTGAAAAATTAGACTGGCGTAAACCGTATTTGTGACAAAGAAATCAAACTATTTTCGCAGATGCAATTGATGATAGTATAAAGGAAAATTATTGTATGTCAAATGCAGTATGGGCCAGCGGCTCATTTTCACCCAGCTTCTCTCTGGCTGGAAGTCCGCGCATAGCGGCACTGAGTCTAGCACGCAACCTGCAAAAGCCTCTCACAGCGGAATAGGAAAATTCCGCCAGTTGAGGCCAGCGGAGGTACTGACGAATGGTTGATCGAAATGCTGCCGCCTAATTCGAATACGAGCAAATTTACTCTTTTAATAATTTCCATCATTCCCCTGTTCCTTCTTTCGTCAAACTACATGTTTTCTACCGGTTTTCTACCAGAGGAATCCCCGGAATCCATTGGGGGACAATGGATTCCAGGTTCGTGATTTTCCACAAATTTTAAGTTTTTTCTACCAGCTTTCTACCAAACGCAACTTTTAAGGGACCAAACCGCAGGTTTGGTCCCCTTTTTCGCTCGTTTTGATCGTTTTTCGGAGCTTGTAAGGAGTGTTATACCGGCCTGAGAACCTTTTTGGCTGGTTTTCCGCTCTTTTTGTCGAAAAATCTTTAAGGAGGAAACAAATCCATGAGAAACCTCAAAAAGGTGCTCTCTCTGGTTCTGGCCCTTGCGATGGTCCTCTCCATCTGCATGGTTGGAGCCGGCGCCGTGAA
>JAAWCD010000127.1 GCA_022793095.1 Oscillospiraceae bacterium
CGCTGGATGGGCCGGAATTTTTTCGTCCAGCAAGGAAAAAAGCGCAGGAATACTGGATGTATTCCGAGCATTTTTGACGCCGCAGGACGGAAAAAGGCCGGTTCAGACGGTGTGCCAGGAGATTTTGAACAGGCTCTTAGAGCCCATCCGGTGTCTCCGGCACACTGGCGAACGGAGCTTTTCCGCCCAGCTGCGGAAAAATTCCCATTCATGCGGCGTGCCTTGAGACAGGAAGCGGGCTTTTAGTTGTCTCATTGTACCATCAAATCGAGAGCTTCGCAACCGGTTTCGGCGGCGATTGCCGCGGGGCGTCATAGAAGGGAGAGCTCAGCCGCTGGGCGGATTCCGGCGCTTTTGCCCACGAGGCCGGAACAAATGCTTGTGCAAATCCGATTTTTAGGCTATGATAGGGAGGATAAAATTTTGGATTTGAAAAGGAAGGCGTCACAATGGCAGAACAGAACCTGTACTCTCAGGAGGGCATGGAGCGCTCTCTCCGGGCGTTTGTCAAGCACCTGGCAACCGATTTTCCGGACACCATCAACAGCGGAATGGCCCTCACTCTGGAGGAGTGTTCCTTTGCGGAGAAGACGGCGGTTTTCTCCTGTGAGATACCCCGCTGGATGAGCAATCCCGGCGGCGTGACCCACGGGGGCATGGTGGCCGGACTGCTGGACAGTGCCATTGGCTCGGTCACTTACTATTTCAGCGGGGAAAAGCTGACCCCCACAATTTCGTTACAGATCACCTTTGTCCGCCCCATGGTGCTGGAGAAGAGGACCTGGCTCAAGGTAAGCCTCAGCTCCTGCGGCCGCACCATGGGCAACGCCACGGCGGAGGCCTGGCAGGAGGGCGCGCCGGACCGTGTTATCGCCACGGCCTCCGGCACCTACTACACCGGTTAAGTTCTTTTTCTTGAAAGAAAAAGAACCAAAAAGAACTTCAAACTGGTTCTATTGCCAGGCTTTCGGTAGAACCAGTTTAACGTTCTTTGCCAAGCTTTCTTTCAAGAAAGCGGGAAGAAAAAGAACCAAAAGGAACTTCGAGCTGGTTTATTGCCAGGCTTTCGGTAGAACCAGTTTAACGTTCTTTGCCAAGCTTTCTTTCAAGAAAGCGGGAAGAAAAAGAACCAAAAGGAACTTCAAGCTGGTTCGATTGCCAGACTTTCGGTAGAACCAGTTTAACGTTCTTTGCCAAGCTTTCTTTCAAGAAAGCGGGAAGAAAAAGAACCAAAAAGAACTTCAAGCTGGTTCGATTGCCAGGCTTTCGGTAGAACCAGTTTAACGTTCTTTGCCAAGCTTTCTTTCAAGAAAGCGGGAAGGAGGAGGGGATGAAGAAACGGTTTATCCGATTGAAATTGAAAATGCTGCTGATGGTGGTGCTGGGTGCGCTGGCCGCCGGCGGCGTAGGCCTGCTGGCCTTGGACTTCCTCATTGACGGCGTGCTCCAGGACCCCTTTGCCAATCTCTTTGTCTGGATTGCCCGTCATTGGTTCGGCCAGACCCTGGAGGAATCCCTCCAGCTCTATCAAAGCTGCATCCAGGCCAACAAGCCGTACCTTCTGACCGGCGGCATGGTGGTGCTGATGCTGGCCGCCTTTTACATCGCCATGGGCCGCTTTGTCACCTACCTGAACCATATCTCCGCCGCTGTGCGGCAGGTGGTCAATGAGACCGGGGAACCGGTGGTGCTTCCAGCGGAGCTGGAGCCGGTGGAAAACGACCTGAACGGCATCCAGCGCACCCTTCGGGCCAGGGAGCAGGCCGCGCGGGACAGTGAGCAGCGGAAAAATGACCTGGTGGCCTACCTGGCCCACGACCTGAAAACCCCGCTGACCTCTGTGCTGGGCTACCTGACGCTGCTGCGGGACGAGCCGGACCTGCCCCCGGACCTGCGGGCCAAGTACACCGGTATCGCCCTGGAGAAGTCTCAGCGGCTGGAGGAGCTCATCAGCGAGTTCTTCGACATCAGCCGCATGGACCTCCAGAACGGAGGAGAACGGGAGACAATCCACCTCTCCATGCTGCTGGAGCAGCTGGCCGACGAGTTTTATCCCCTGTTCGGGGAGAAGCAGCTGACCTGCCGGGTGAACATCGTGCCCGGCCTCCAGGTGGCCGGCGACCCGGGCAAGCTTGCCCGGGTCTTTGATAATGTATTGCGAAACGCGGTCAGCTACAGCCAACCCGGAACTGAGGTGGAGCTGACCGCCCGGTCCGAGGAGGGCTGGGCCGCCATCACCATCTCCAACGAGGGCCTGGAGATCCCCGAGGGAGAGCTGGCCTCCATCTTCCAGAAGTTCTACCGCCTGGACGAGGCCCGCTCCACCCGCACCGGCGGAGCCGGCTTAGGATTGGCTATTGCGCGGGAAATTGTGGAAAATCACGGCGGAACCATCCAGGCGGAGAGCACCGGCAAACGGACCGTCTTCACCATCCGCCTGCCCACCTGCTGAGACACCCTTTCCCCTCCTCCCGCATAGAATGGACGGGTGCGAAAAAAGAATCTTTCCGGGAAAACGGGACGAAAAACGGCAAATCAATTTTGTGCTATGTTGAAACAAGATTGTGCTATTTTTTCGGAAAGCGCCCGGTAAAAAGGTCCTTTTCCCGCCTGTCTCTGCCCGAAAAGGGCGGGATTGGGCGCAAAATTCCGTGTTTTGGAATCGAAGGCCTATCCCGTCCGGGAAAGGCGGGGGAGCGCACCCTGAGAGGAGGATCGGAACCATGACATGGATCGATCTGATTGGCAAGCTGACCAGCCGGAAGCTGTGGCTGGCCATTGTGGGCGTCGCGGTGAGCGTGGCTCTGGCCTTGGGCGCTTCCGAAGGGGAGATCAAGGGCGTAGTGGGCGCGGTGGGCGCAGTGCTGTCCTCCGTGACCTATATCCTCAGCGAAGCCCATGTGGATGCCGCCCGGCTCTCCGCACCAAAGGAGGGATCTTAGGATGGGCCGGGGGATTGGACGGCTCTATCCAGAGCTGGTATTGACTTGTCAGGAATTCGTCCGGCGCTGCCGGGCGGCGGGCCTGAACGTGCTGGTCACAGAGACCACCAGAAGCCAGGCGGAACAGGACAGCCTGTACGCCCAGGGGCGGACGGAGCCGGGCGCGATTATCACCAACGCGCCCTACCCGAAGAGCGCCCACAACTGGGGCGTGGCCTTCGACTTCTGCCGCAACGTGAAGGGCCGGGAATATGACGACTCCGACGGATTTTTCCGCTCCTGCGGCGAGATTGGGGAAGGGCTGGGCCTGACTTGGGGCGGACGGTGGACGAAGTTCCCCGACAAGCCCCATCTGGAGCTGAAACGGCTGATGCCGGGCAGCTCCACCAAATGGCTCATTCAGACCTATGGGACGCCGGAGGCGTTCTTTGAGACCTGGCGCGAAACGGACGGGAAGCCGCCCGCGCCGGAACCGGAGGAGGAAGAGATGACACAGGCGCAATTCAGCCAGATGATGGGCGCGTACCTGGCCGATCTGGCCAAACAGCCGCCTTCGGACTGGTCGGCAGAGGGCCGGACCTGGGCCGAGGAGAACGGTATTCTGAAGGGCGATGAAGCCGGTAATCTGGATTACAAAGGCTTCGTCACCCGGGAGCAGCTGGCCATCGTTATGCAGAGAATGTCTTCTTTTCTTGAACGAAAAGAAGCAAAAGAACGTTAAACTGACGATACCTCAAAGCGCCCGCGCGGCAGCCGCGCGGGCGCTTTGCCCGCGGATGGAGGGAAAGCCGCCGCATGCAGGGCCGTTGGTGCAGGAGGGCAGGCCGAAGGCCCTTCTGAGAAACAGCGGTATTTTGCCCTGCAAACCGCTGGGACAGGCAAGTGTTCCCCCTTTTTTACATAGAAATTGGGGTGAGGTGATGTCCTGTGTGGAAAACAAAGACTGGTTCTAAACTGCGTGACAGCCTGTTGGGCGCGCTCCTGCTGGCGGCCGCGCTGGCCCTGGCCACCCTGCCCGGGGAGACCTCCGAGGCCGCCCGTGAGGGGCTGGCCCTCTGCTATAACGTCGTCATCCCCTCCCTCTTTCCCTTCTTTATTCTCTCCTCTCTACTGGTGGAGCTGGGGCTGGCCTCCGGCCTGGGCAGGGCGCTGGAGCCAATCATGCGGCCCCTCTTCGGCGTCAGCGGCGCCGGAGCCTCCGCCTTGGCCTTGGGGCTGGTGGGCGGCTATCCCGTGGGTGCCCGGACCGCCCTGGAGCTCTATCAGACCCGCCAGTGCTCCAAGGAGGAGGCCGAACGCCTTCTCTGCTTCTGCAACAACTGCGGCCCCGCCTTTCTGCTGGGCGTGGTGGGCACCGGCGTGTTTCAGGACCCGGCGGCGGGCCTTCTCCTCTGCGCCGTCCACATGGGCTCGGCCCTGCTGACAGGCGTGCTGTTCCGGCTGCTCCGGCCCATCGGAAAAAGACAGCGGGGAGCGCCTCCCCCTTCCGTGGTGCGGGCGGCCAGCGCGCCCGCTGCCTTTACAAGTTCCATCAAAGGCGCGTTCTCCTCCACCCTGAACATCTGTGCCTTTGTGGTCTGCTTTACCGTGCTCCTCCGCCTGCTCACCGCCACCGGCGTGCTCCCGCGGCTGGCCGCTCTGCTGGGCGGACTGCTGGCCCCGCTGGGGGGTTCACCGGAATGGGCCCTCCGCCTGCTGGGGGGCATGCTGGAGCTGACCACCGGCGTGACCGCCCTGGCCGGGACAGGACAGCTGGCGGGACGCATGGCCCTGGCCTCCTTCCTCCTGGGGTGGGGCGGGCTGTCCGTCCACTGCCAGACCGCCGCCCTGCTGGAGGGGAGCGGCCTGCGTATGGGCGGATGCCTTGCCGGAAAGCTGCTGCACGGCCTGCTGGCCGGGGGAATCACCCTGGCGCTGGCCCGGACCCTTTGGGGAAAAGAAGCCGCCGCGGTCTTCGCGCCCGCCGCTGAGCCCTGGCACAGCGGGGCCGCTGTGGCAAACCTGCTGCCAATCACCCTGTTTTTCACACTGGCCGTGACAATTGGCGCAATATTTTTCACTTTTTCTCTTTACAGGAAACCGAAAGTGTGATACAATACCAAAGCTTGCAGAGCAGGCACGTCCATTCGCTTCGTTTCGGGATCAAGTCCGCTGCGCGCGGAGGGGTTCCGCCCGCCCGATACGCAGCCCTTTGGACAGATTTTGAGAAAGGTGGAATTCCACATGATTCGCAAGGACGAAAAGACAGCCGTCATTGAGGCCAACCGCACCCATGAAACTGACACAGGTTCCCCCGAGGTTCAGATTGCCATTCTGACCGCCCGCATTCAGGAGCTGACCGAGCACCTGAAGGTCCACAAGAAGGACAACCACAGCCGCCGGGGCCTCTATAAGATGATCGGTAAGCGCCGCAAGCTGCTGGACTACCTGATGAAGAAGGACGTGGAGCGTTACCGCGCCATCATCGCCAAGCTGGGCATCCGGAAGTAAAGATCTGTATCGCGGGCTGGCGGAAGACTGGGAGAGCGGCCCGATGAGGTCATCGGGCCCTACAGGGCAGCGTCCCCATGGGATGCTCCGCAGTACGCCGGTTTAAAGTTCTTTTGCTTCTTTTCTTTCAAGAAAAGAAGACAAAAGCGCCAAAATGTTGTCAGAAGGGCGGCGCATACGCGCCGCCCTTCTCTATATTATTATCACAAACCCCACACAGAGCCGGACCGCTTTTTTAGCAGTTGAATCTGTGCCCAGAGGGCTCCCGCCTGGACCTGGATTCAAGTGCTAAAAAGCATAAGGCTCTGCTGTGCGGTACAAAGGAGGACAAGCAATGTCAACCATCATCACTCACAAGCA
The DNA here is from genome assembly GCA_022793095.1 of Oscillospiraceae bacterium. Taxonomy (GTDB): domain Bacteria; phylum Bacillota; class Clostridia; order Oscillospirales; family Oscillospiraceae; genus JAAWCD01. Next base: position 5,793 of record JAAWCD010000127.1, read on the forward strand.
GTTCCCCAACCAGAAGACCTACTCCATGGACCTGTGCGGACGCACCCTCTCCATCGAGGTGGGCAAGGTGGCCGAGCTGGCCAACGCCGCCTGTATGGTCAAGTACGGCGAAACCACCGTCATGGTGGCCGTCACCGCCTCCGCCCGGCCCAGGGACGGCGTGGATTTCTTCCCCCTGTCCGTGGACTTCGAGGAAAAGCTGTACGCTGTGGGCCGGATTCCCGGCTCCTTCATGCGCCGGGAAGGCCGTCCCTCCCTGCCCGCCGTGCTGGCCTCCCGCCTCATTGACCGGCCCATCCGGCCCCTCTTCCCCTCTGACCTCCGCAACGACGTGGTGGTCACCTGCACCGTCATGAGCGTGGATCACGACTGCTCCCCCGAGGTGGCCGCCATGATCGGCACCTCCGCCATGCTGTCCATTTCCGACATTCCCTGGAACGGCCCCATCGGCTGCCTGGAGGTGGGCTATGTGGACGGCGAAATCGTCCTCAATCCCACCCAGGAGCAGCGGAAGACCTCCCGCATGGACGTGACCGTGGCCGCGACGGAAGGCAAGGTGGTCATGATTGAGGCGGGCGCGGACCAGATTGACGACAGCATCATGTACGACGGCATCGTGAAGGCCCACGAGGAAATCCGCAAGCAGGTGGCCCTCATCAACCAGATGGTCTCCGAGATCGGCAAGCCCAAGTTCACCTATGAGCACGCTGACTTCGATCAGGAGCTCTTTGACAAAATCGCCGCCGCCACCATGGACGAGGCCAAGGCCGCGATGGACACCGACGACAAAAACATCCGGGAGGCCCGCTGGAATGTGCTCATCGACCACTGGCATGAGCTTTTCCTGGAGGACTACCCCGAGATGGACAAGTATCTGGAGGAGATCACCTACAAGTTCCAGAAGAAGATCGTCAAGGCCTGGCTGCTGGAAGGCCACCGGGTGGACGGCCGTCAGAAGAACGAGATCCGGCCCCTGGCCGCTGAGGTGGGACTCCTGCCCAGAGTCCACGGCTCCGGCCTCTTTACCCGCGGTCAGACGCAGGTGCTGTCCATCGCCACCCTGAACACCCTCTCCGCTGCCCAGAAGCTGGACACCATCTGGGAGGAGACCGAAAAGCGGTATATGCACCACTATAACTTCCCCTCCTACTCTGTGGGCGAGGCCAGGGGCAGCCGCTCCACCAACCGCCGGGAGTACGGCCACGGCGCTTTGGCCGAGCGGGCCTTGGAGCCGGTCATTCCCCCTGTGGAGGAGTTCCCTTACGCCATTCGGGTGGTCTCCGAGGTGCTCAGCTCCAACGGCTCCACCTCTCAGGGCTCCATCTGCGGCTCCACCTTGGCGCTGATGGACGCCGGCGTGCCCATCAAGGCCCCTGTGGCCGGCATCTCCTGTGGCCTCATTCAGGATGACGACGGCTCCTTCACCACCTTCATCGACATTCAGGGCGTGGAGGACTTCCACGGCGAGATGGACTTCAAGGTGGCCGGCACCAAGGAGGGCATCACGGCCATTCAGATGGACCTGAAAAACGACGGCCTGAGCCACGCCATCATCAAGGAGGCCCTGGATATCACGCGGGACGCCCGGTATGAGATTCTGGACCAGATCATGCTGCCCTGCATCGCCGAGCCCAGAGGCGAGGTGAGCCAGTACGCGCCCAAGATGGTGAAGATGAAGATCGACACCGATAAAATCCGTGAGGTCATCGGCTCCGGCGGAAAGGTCATTCAGAAGATCTGCGCGGAGACCGGCGCGAAGATTGACATTGAGGACGATGGCACCATCTATATTTCCGGCATTGACGCCGCCTCCTGTGACGCCGCCAAGAAGACCATCGAAACCATCGTGTTCGTGCCTGAGGTGGGCTCCCTCTACTTCGGCAAGGTGGTTCGGATTCTGAACTTCGGCGCCTTCGTGGAGCTGGCTCCCGGCAAGGACGGCATGGTCCACATCTCCAAGCTGGCGGAACGCCGGGTGGAAAAGGTCGAGGACGTGGTGAACGTGGGCGACATGATTTGGGTCAAGGTCACCGATATCGACGAGAAGGGCCGGGTTAACCTCTCCCACAAGGACGCCCTCCGTGAGATTCGCGCTCAGCAGGGCGTGAAGAAATAAGACGCAGCTTCTTTTCCTGAACGAAAAGAAGCAAAAGAGCTCTATGCAAAGCTTCGCTTTGTTTCGGAGTCCTGTGTGAATTTCATGAGAAAACAGTTTGAAGTTCTTTTTGGTTCTTTTTCTTTCAAGAAAAAGAACATCATGAGCTACACTTGGCTCAGCAAATACCGTTCCGAACTGATGGGTGTGGCCATGATTTGGGTCATGCTGTTCCACGCCTGGTTATTGGATCTGCGGCTCCCGGTGCTGAAAAAGCTCCGGGAGCTGGGCTTTGGCGGGGTGGATATCTTCCTGTTCCTCTCCGCCCTGGGTCTGGCCATGTCCCTGGCCCGGCGGGAACAGCCTTATGGGACCTTTGTCCAGCGGCGGTTCAGCCGGGTTCTGCCGGCCTACTACCTGGTGGTGCCCCTCTACGCCCTGTGGCAGTGGTGGACCGGCGCCATCCCCCTGTCAACCGTGGGATGGGACCTCACTTTGCTGGCCTACTGGGTTCGGGCCGAGGGCGCGTTTAACTGGTATATTCCGGCGCTGCTGGTGTTTTACCTGCTGACGCCGCCCTGTGTGGCCCTGCTGCGCCGGGTCAGGCACCGGTTTTTGCTGGCGCTGGCCGTGACTGTGGGGGGTGTGGCCCTGTGCCAGTGGATGACCGCGCTGAATTTGTGGGGCTGGCTGGACTTCTTTTACCGGGTGCCCATCTATTTTATCGGGTTTTGGGTGGGCCTTATGGCCACGGAGGATCGGAAGATTTCCATTCCCGAGGCCCTGGGCTGGCTGGCCCTGCTGGGGGCGGGCATGGCGTTTTTGGCCCTGCGGAAGTACAGCCCCACTTATGTAGCTACCTGCTATCTGTTCATTTTTACAACCGTGCCCTGCTGCTTGCTGGGGGCCTTCTGTCTGGAAAAGCTGCCGCTGGAATGGCTGGCGAAGCCCCTGCGGCTGCTGGGACAGTGCAGTCTGGAGATTTACCTCTTGAACGCCAGCCTGTTTATCGCAACCAATCAGATTCTGTCAAAGCTGACGCCAGGGGCGGCTTACTACGGATACTATTTTTGTGTGTTTGTCCTGAACATTGCCATGGGAGTGGGGCTCCACTTCGCCATGGAATGGGGACGGAAGGCGGTTTCTGGTTTCTTTAAGGAAAGGAAAGCGTAGGCTCTGACCTGAGATAGAAGTGTGAAAGCCTCCGGCGGGAATGTGGTTTCATTCCTGCCGGAGGCTTTTTCAAACGGTTGGTGTGGGGAAACAAAGAAGTGTCCCATCCGGCTAAAGAGCCTTCGCCGTAAGGCGGAGGCTCGTGCCAAATGGGACACTTCTGAGCTGTCTTGTGTTGACAAAAAAGATGCAGACAACCAAAAGCCAACTCGAAGCCCAGCGCAGCGGGTTCGAGTTGGAAAGGAGGAGCAAAGAAGCGGAACGCAGTTTCAAGGCGGCCCCCAAAGGGACCGCCTTGAAACGGAGTGGAGCGGATTTCGCTCCGACGTGGAGCAGGGTACGGGAGTCGAACCCGCCTGTTCGGCTTGGGAAGCCGACGCACTACCGATGTACTAACCCTGCGTTTTCTCTATTATAGCAGATTATCCCCTCCATTGCAAGTATGATTTTTTCCAATTGCGATTTCATTGGCAAATCAGCAAACTTTATGCTTGACTTTCTCTCGTATATCACATATAATATAAACGTTATCCGGGTGTGGCGAAGCTTGGTATCGCGCTTGGTTCGGGTCCAAGAGGCCGTGGGTTCAAATCCCGCCACTCGGACCAATCTATGATAATCCGAACACTGTCCTCCAGGCGGGGGACGGGTTCGGATTTATCATTTCCACCAGCAACATCCTGTAAGCAGCAAGCGGCGGGGCATTCGACCTGGATGTCCCGCCGCTGATGGTCATTCTTTCTTTTGCCGCGCCTTCCATGCTTGAAACGCTCTTTGACCTTCCTCGCGCTCAAAGAATTTTTGTATCTCCGGGAGCAGAATTCTTGCCAGGGCCCCATCTTGCAAAAAGGGATACCGGTGCCGCAGTTGCTGCAATCAATGGCTCCAGTATCTTTGACAATTGCCAATCTACAAATACAATGAAAAGATAGTTTGGCAAAGCTCAAGGCAAGATGCAATAATACACAGCATAGCTCAACGGCTGAAAAATGAGGGAATTATTTTTATGAATAGTATCACATTAAAAACGTTAAATGAATTATCAGAATATAAATTCTATATTCCTGCCTATCAGCGTGGATATAGGTGGACAGATCAGGAAGTCAAAGATCTTTTAAATGATATATATGAATTTGTTCCTCGGGAAATTAGGGGGACAACAGATAAGACATGGTATTGCCTACAGCCTATTGTTGTCAAATGTCGTAATGAGAGCGAGTACGAAGTCATTGATGGACAGCAGCGCTTGACCACGGTATATTTGGTGCTGCATTATCTCAATCAGGACTTTGTGGAGAGTAAACGCGACAAACTGTTTTCTCTGGATTATGAGACAAGAGCAAATTCCAGTGGTTTTTTGGAACATCCGGAAACAGAAAGCGATGATGACATAGACTTCTTTCATATCCACAGAGCCTATCAGACCATAGAAGCATGGTTTGATGAAAAGGTTAGAGACTCACGTTTTGATAAGGGTGATTACCGATCAAAACTAAAATTTTATACAAAAGTCATTTGGTATGAAACCTCCGAGGACAATCCCATTACGGTATTTACCCGGTTAAATATTGGAAAAATCAGTCTTACAAATGCCGAGCTTATCAAAGCGTTGTTTTTGAACAGCTCAAATTTCTGCGCAGATGATGAAGAAGGAATGCGGCTTCGCCAATTAGAGATTGCAAATGAATGGGACAGAACGGAAACCTCACTGCAAAACGATAAACTGTGGTATTTTTTAAGTGATACGCCAAAGAATGATAACCGAATTGAGTATATCTTTGATTTGATAAATGATTCTGGAGATACAGACACTTATTCCACATTCCGATTTTTCTATGCCCGGTTAGCAGGAAAAACAGAAAAAGAAATGTATGAGTCTTGGGAGGAAATTCAAAACTATTTTCAAAGATTTGATGAGTGGTATAGTGATCGGACGCTGTATCACAAAATAGGGTTTGTCTTGACAGCTAAAATTGCCAAGATTAAGGATCTGTATAGTCAATCCGCGGTCCTAAAGAAAAGTGAATTTATTACTTATATTGATAAAATTATCAAAAAGCACTATAAAGGCAAAAACCTGTTTGACCTGGATTATGACGGCAGCGATACCCCAGGAGTCCTTCTGCTATATAATATCCTGACAATGCTGCAAAATGACCACGATTCATCCTATTTTCCCTTTGATGCTTTTAAGCTGAATAGATGGAACAAGGAGCATATTGCTTCCCGCAAGGATGCAAGTACTGTTCCAGCACTAAACCGAAAAGAGTGGCTCTTCGATGTGAGAAGCTATATCGACAATACGCAAGAAGAGGGAAAAAAGCTGGTTCAGCAACTAACGGATATGCTTGGTGCTGAAACGATTACGGATGACCAATTTAATGATTTATATGACAGGGTCACTGCCCACTTTAATCAGTATATGGAATCTCCAGAAGAAGAAATCGATAGCATTTCCAACTTGGCTTTGCTGGATGAAAAAACCAACAAGAGCTATAAGAACGCAGTATTTCCCTTAAAACGAAAATATATTATCGAATTAGACAAAACGGGGGGCTTTGTCCCAATATGCACAAAAAATGTGTTTTTAAAATATTTTAGTGATTACCCTCCTAAAATTTCCTTTTGGACACAGGAAGACCGGAAAAAGTATGAAAAGGATCTAAAACGGGTTTTGGCTGCTTATTTAGAGGTAGAGTAACTATGCAAAACGACATTTATTCATTTTATGAGTTAATTGAAACATATAATGTAGAAATACCTATCATACAGCGAGACTATGCACAAGGACGTGAGGAAAATACTGCCGTGTGCGAAAATTTTCTTATGGCATTAAAAGAGAAAATTGTAAATAACACACAAATTAATCTGGATTTTATCTATGGGAATGTAAAAAATGGCGAATTTCTGCCCTTAGATGGCCAGCAAAGACTCACTACCTTGTTTTTGCTGCATTGGTATACTTTTGTTAAAGAGAAAAAAGGACATGATGTTCAGGATACCTTAAAAAAGTTCTCATATGAAACACGGATATCCTCTCGCCGTTTCTGTAGGGCTTTGGTTGATTATGGTGACTTCATTTCCCCTTCTAATCTTTCTATCAGCAGTCAAATTCAAGATTCTAAATGGTTCTACATCTCCTGGAAACATGACCCCACAATTCGAGCCATGCTAAAAGCAATTGATTTAATCGACAAAATCTTTCGTGACGTGGCAGAGCTTTGGGAGGCCTTGGTTCAACGAAAGAATGTCGTTTTTCACCTTTTAATCTTGGAGAATTTTGGTTTGTCCGATGATTTATATATCAAAATGAATGCCCGTGGTAGACTGCTGACCCCCTTTGAGAATTTAAAGGCAGAAATTCAAGACAAATCAATCAAAGAGGGCTGGGAAGCAAATCTCAACGAGCAAGATAAATTTTCCTATAAGATTGATACTGCATGGACTCGTTTTTTATGGCATGATTTTAGGAAAAATGATTCGGTTGACCCTGCACATATGAACTTTATCACAACTTTGGTTATGGCGAAGCTGCCAGGTTTTTTGAAAGGGGCCGAACGGTATGAGATAATCCAAAAACTCAATAAGGATAGTTCTGCCCGGGAACTCATTCAGTACATTGATCAAGACGTCTTCTGTTACATTTGCAAGGCATATCGTGTATATGAACGGCATTGTAGCTCCGGTACGCTGCCCTCGTTGGATATTGAGATGTGGACGCACACACCGGAGGAGGGAAGCCTGCTCTATGAGATCCTGCTTGGATCCAATACCTCCTATTCTCACAAAGTCCTGTTTTTTGCTCAGACAGAATATTTGCTGCGGAACCCGGCCATTGACCAGAAACAGTATACAGAGTGGATGCGTGTTGTCCGAAATATTGTGTCCCGAGCAAACGTCGATAAAAACGGCAAACGAAGTGATATCGTCAGAAGTCCTGAGGATTTCAATAGCGCAATCACGCTAGTAAAAGAATTGGCTGAGGGTTGCAGTAATATTTACAAGCACTTATATTGTACACCGATTAACTCCAAATTTGTTGGAGAGCAGATTAGAGAGGAAAAACTCAAAGCAGAAATTATCAACAATACCCCTGAGTATAAAAATTTGATATTCAAGACAGAGGATAACGACCTTTTAAGAGGCAAAATTATGTTTGCCTTGGTTTGTGCAAATTACAATCGAGAAATATCGGAAATTGATTTCAATTTACTCGAAAAAGTACAAGTTGTTTTTGAAACATATTTTAACAGGGATCTGTCCCGTTCCCCTGTTGAATTCGACAAGCTGCGGCGGGCAATGCTCACAATCAGCAAAAATGGGGTGTATCGCTATTATGAATATTGGTGGTCCTATTGGAATGCTGGTGATGCCGAAAAGCGGAAACTGTTCCCGACATTCAGAGAAATCGAATATTTTATTGGCTTGGCGGAATATACGTCCTATTTTAAAGAGTTAGTGCTTCTCCTGATATCCAAAAAATATGATGAAATTATTTCTGATTTTGTCAAGCCGGACGCTATGGAAAACTGGCAATACCGGCTAATCAAAGAAGACGCGCTATTGTCAAATTGTAGTTCCAAATATTTTGCAATTTCTAAAGATCGTTCTTATTGCTACTTGTTGAAGGGAAAGCGTCCCTCTGATATTGACGGTAGTCAAAAAATTGAGTAGTATCCCAATTTTTCTTTCTACCTCCTGAGCAGCTTTTTGCTCTCTTGGGCGTGGATCGCCTTGAGCATCTTGGCCCCAACCACCAGCTTTACACCGTTCAGGCCGCGGCCTCGCAGCCACTGGAAGAAGCTGGCCCAACTGGCCTTGTCCTCTTTCATACCCTCAGCTTGTACCTTATCGTTGTTTTCCGCCAAAATGCGATGTGGCATATGGCCGCGCTATATTTTAGGAACCGCTGATTTAATCCGCACACGCCGATGAAATCAGCGGTTCCTTTACAATTTGTACCTTGTATTCCCTCTCGTCTTTCAGCTATAATCAGGTGAGTTCTAAAACAATACAGGAGACACAAGTATGGATAAAATTCTATTGCTGGAAGACGATGTGAGTCTGATTGATGGACTGACCTATTCCCTGCGGCGGCAGGGTTACGAATTAGAGGTTGTCCGGACGGTCGCTGAGGCACTTGCGCTTCTGCCCAACCTCAGCCAGTATGTTCTGCTGCTCTTGGATGTCACTCTGCCGGACGGAACGGGGTTTGAAGTCTGCGAACGGGTCAGGGCACGGAATCAGTTGATCCCCATTATTTTTCTGACCGCGTCCGACGAGGAAGTCAGCATCATCCGCGGTCAGGACAGCGGCGGTGACGACTACAAGACCAAGCCGTTCAAACTGGCCGAACTAAGTTCCCGCATCCGGGCGCTGCTGCGCC
>JAAWCD010000002.1 GCA_022793095.1 Oscillospiraceae bacterium
CTGCGAGGGCTTTGAGTGGGGGGATAGTGTGAAAGGGGGGCGAAGCCCCCGCTTTCGCGTGCAGTCACCCGCCCGCAGGCGACTGATTTCGTCAGAATGACGAAATCAGCTTCAGGCTGTCGAGTTTCTCGACAGCCTGAAAGGCGGGGCCCGGCCCCGTCTTTTTCATCACAAATCCAGCCGTTCAAAGCTCTGAACCGCCCTCTTCAGCGTCCCCAGCGTAAGCCCGGTGTACACTGTTGCGCCCAGCGCCAGCACCGCCAGCTTCTCCCCTAGAAACTGCGGGTCCAGCGTGTCCAGCCTGTCCCGGACAAAGGGCACCGCATGGGCGCTGGCCTCCACAAGGACAATATATCCGAACACCGCCCCAGCCGCCCAGCCGAAGGAAGCACCCTCCGTTACACTCAGTCGCCCTAGAACCTGTTCCGTATCTCAGGGTTCGCTCCTGCCGTTCACCAGCCGGTGGAATAGACCCGGACATGGAACTCCGCGCCCAGGCCCTCGCAGATCTGGCGGCATGCCTCAATTTCCTCTGGCGGCATGTTGTCCACCACGGTCATACGCACAGAGGGAATCACCTTTACTGCCGCCCGGGTGAAGTCCAGCATGACCTGATAGCTCTCCGGGCCAAAGGCAGGGCGGCACCGTTCCATATAGCGCTCCGGGCTGGCGTTGTTCAGCGAGATGGACAGGCTGTCCAGCAGTCCCGCCATCAGCGGAACCGTCTCTTTGCCGTTGATCAGGTCCGCGTGCCCATTGGTGTCCATCCGAATCGGCAGGGGAAAGCCCCCATCCTTGAGCTTCCGGCACACCCAGAGGATATCATCCAACCGGTAGGAGGGCTCGCCATAGCCGCAGAAGACCAGCTGGTCATAGTCTTCCGCCTTCCGGGCCTGAATATCAGCCAGGATCTCCTCCCGGGTTGGCTCCCGCTCCAGCCACAGGTCGGAGGCCGTGCCCACGCCGTCGCCGGTGTGCCGCAGGCAGAAGACGCAGTTCATATCACAGCGGTTGGTCGTATTGACATAAAGATTGTGCCCGTAAACATAGGTGATGGTCATAGAAATCCTCTTTTCTCGCAACAGTTGCGGGAGCATCCGTTTTAAAGTTCTTTTGGTTCTTTTCGTTCAAAAAAGGGACTGGAAATGTTGTAGAACCGCATGGCGTTTTCGGTGGTCGCCCGCTCCACCTCTTCCAGTGCCAGCCCCTTCAGCTCCGCGATTTTCTCCGCCACCAGGGGCACCAGACGGGAGTCGTTCCGGTGCCCCCGATGGGGGACCGGCGCCAGGTAGGGGGAATCAGTCTCAATCATTATGCGGTCCAGAGGCAGCCACTGAATGACCTCCGGCGCCTTCCGGGCGTTTTTAAACGTAACCGAGCCGGTGAAGGACAGCATCCACCCCAGCCGAACCAGGGTTTTCGCGTCCTCCAGACTGCCGGAATAGCAGTGCATCACGCCCCGCACGCCGGGGAACTCCCGGACCATGGCCAGGCTGTCGCCGTGGGCCTCCCGGTCGTGGAACAAAACCGGAAGATTCAGTTCCTCCGCCAGGGCCATCTGGGCCCGCAGGCAGGCCCTCTGCACCTCGTGGGGGGCATAGTCCTCCCAATAGTAATCCAAACCCACCTCACCAATGGCCCGAACCTTCGGGTGGCTCTGGGCGAGGCGGCGGAGCTGGTCCAGGGTGTCCGGCGTGCAGTCCCCCGCGTCCGAGGGGTGAACGCCTACCGCGGCGTAGACATGGAGGTAGGCTTCCGCATAGCTCACCGCCTTTTGTGAGGAAGCCAGATTACAGCCGGGGTTGACCACACAGCCGATGCCATGCTCCGGCAGGCCGCGGAGCAGCTCCGCCCGGTCCAAGTCAAATTGTTCGTCATCATAGTGGGCATGGGTGTCAAAAAACACAGCGGATTCCTCCTTTACCGGCCAAAGTACGGCCTGGCTCCTATTTTAGTACAAAACAGCGCCGGGCGCAAGGGCAACAGGCTAGGCCTTCCTCCCGCTTTAAGGAACCACTGATGGAATCGAAGCGCGTGGATTGACGGGCTAAGCGTTTGCCTGGCGCATGATAAAACGTGCAGGATTCCTGACGGAGTTCAGGGGAAAATTGTGCCGCCCAGGCGGAAAAAGATCCGCTGCCTGGGTATGTTGACATGTTTCAAACAAGTCCTAAGAGCCTGTTCAAAATCTCCTGACACACCGTTTGAACCGGCCTTTTTCCGGCCCATCCGGCCCGCCCGGAGATGTTAAACAGGCTTTAAGGAATGTCACGTTTTTTTGCAAAACTGCAATGGATGCTTGGTGGCGCTTTCCGGGCAAAAATACTATAATCAGGACAGTTCAAAAATAGGAGGGTATGTTTATGAGTTTAGGAAACCGCTTGTCTGGCGCGCGGAAGCGCAAGGGACTGTCCCAGGAAGCGGTCGCGGAAAAGCTTGGGGTGAGCCGTCAGACGATCTCAAAGTGGGAAACCGGCGAAACCCTGCCGGATATCCGGCAGGCAAAGAAGCTGGCCGTTTTGTACGGCCAGACGCTGGACGGGCTGATCGAGTTCGACGCGGACACATGGGAAATTCAGGATGTTATTGACCGGACAACAGAGGAAACCACCCGCAAAGTGGATTGGACGAAGGTCTGGAGCAAAAAGTATCCGATTCTTGCCCAGTACCAGGACGAGGTGGAGGTGTCCTATTACGCGGCGGAACTGCTGAAGCTGGTCCGCGGCCTGGAAAAGAAGTATGGGTATGACAGCCTCAACGCTTTCCTGGTCCTGAAGGACATTTTGGCTGTTGTCTGGAAAACCAGAACGAAATAAACGGTCCCGAGCCGTCAGGCGGCTGCCTATTGCGTGCAGCTGCCTGGCTATTTCTGCAAATAGGGTTCCCGTCCCCGCAAAGCTTTTTCACCAATTTCAGCTGCCTAAATTTGTTCAGTCCGACATTTTCCAGCAAACAACATGCCAAAAACGTCTTTTTTCGTTGAACCAGTCTTCATTCAGTGATATACTATCTTACAGACCCGCCACAGCGGCGCCCCCGGCGGCATTTTCGGCCGCATCAGTTTAACGATCTTTTGCCTCTTTTCTTTATAAGAAAAGAGACGGAAAGGAAGGCTGGAACCCATATGGAATTGAACATGACGCTCAAGCAGACGCAGACCCTGTCCCCTCAGATGATGCAGTCCATGGAGATCCTCCAGATGGGTTCTCAGGAGCTGCTGGAATACATCGAGGATCTGGTCCAGGAAAACCCCACTGTGGAGGTGGAGGAAAATTACAGCCGCCTGGATGAATTCAATCAGCTCAAGCGGAAGCTGGAATGGCTGGACGCCAACGACCATCAAAACCGCTACTACCACCAGCAGGACCAGGAGGACAGTCAGAACGATCCCCTTTCCAATTACGGCACGGTGGGGAATGAGGAAGAAAACCTTTACCTCTATGTAAGCTCCCAGCTCCCCAGCCTGGCGGAGCCTCTGGCCTCCGCCGCACGGCTGCTGGTGGAGAGTCTGAACCAGAACGGCTGGCTGGACGAGACTCTGGAGGCGCTGGCTCAAGAGACCGGATATCCCCTGCCTGTGCTGGAGGAGGCGCTGGCCGTGGTTCAGTCCCTGGAGCCCTCCGGCGTGGGCGCCCGAAGCCTGCGGGAGTGCCTGACCCTCCAGATCAAGCGCCGGCCCGGAGGCCACAGCCTGGCCCTGGCCATCGTGGACCAGCACCTGGACGCCCTGGCCAAGAGCCGCTTTGGCCTCATCGCCAAGGAGACAGGGGCGGACCCGGAGGAGGTCCGGGATGCCTGCGCCCTCATCAAGAGCCTGAACCCCAAGCCGGGCACCGGCTTTGCGGCCCGGGAAAACCTCACCTATATCAATCCGGACATCATTGTGGTCCATTTTCCCGACCATTTTGAGCTGTTGACCAACGACTACTTTTTCCCCACCCTTTCCCTGTCCAGCTACTACCGGGGGCTGATGAAGGAAACGGAGGACCCGGAGGTCAAGGACTATCTTACCAACAAGGTCCGGCAGGCCAAATGGGTGGTCCGCTCCATCGAGCAGCGGCGCACCACCCTGCTGGACTGCGCGGAAGCCATTTTGAAGCTTCAGGAAAGCTTTTTCCGCAAGGGGCCGGGGCATCTGGTGCCTATGACTCTGGCGGATGTGGCCGAGCTGGTGGGTGTCCACGAATCCACGGTCAGCCGGGCGGTGAAGGACAAGTATATTCAGTGTTCCGGCGGCGTGTACCCGCTGAGCTACTTCTTTTCCCGCGGCCTGGGATCTGCCGGGGCCGGCAGCGGGGAAGACGCCGCCTCGCCGGACTTTGCCAAGGCGCTGCTCAAAAAGCTGATTGCCGGGGAAGACAAGAAAAAGCCCCTGTCAGACCAGAAGCTGTGCGAGCGTATGGCGGCCGAGGGCTGCAAGCTGTCCCGCCGGACCGTCGCCAAGTACCGGGACGAGCTCAACATCCCCAGCACCACCGGCCGGAAAGAGTACGAATAGTTCTTTTTTTCTTGAAAGAAAAAGAACCAAAAAGAACTTTAATCTGTGTCTCTTTCGGCTTTTGCGGAACTGTCAGAACTCATGGACTCATTGGGCCTTACAGATTTTGCGTGATTTCCTGTAGAATCAGTTTCACGTTCTTTTGCTTCTTTTCGTTCAAGAAAAGAAGAGAAACCATTTCAAAGGAGAATCCCTCATGACAGAACGGGAAAAGATGCTGGCGGGCCAGCTCTTCTGGGCGGGCGACCCGGAGCTGACCCGTTTGCGTGAGCATGCTCGGCAAATTGTGCGCCGCTTCAACACCCAGGAGCCGGAAAACATGGACCTGCTCCGCGGGCTGTTCGGCCGCACGGGCAGCGGCTTCATCGTCCGTCCGGAGTTTCACTGTGATTACGGCTGCAACATCTCCGTGGGCGACCACTTTTACGCCAATTCCGGCTGTACGATTCTGGACGTGGCCCCGGTGACCATTGGGGACAGCTGCCTCATGGGCCCAAACGTATCCCTGTACGCGGTGGGGTATCCCCTGAACGCGGCCCTGCGGGCCGCGGGTCCAGAGTACGGAACGCCCATCACCATCGGAAACCGGGTCTGTCTGGGCGGCGGCTCAATCGTCTGCCCTGGCGTGACCATCGGGGATCAGGCCGTGATTGCCGCTGGCTCGGTGGTGACAAAGGACGTGCCCGCCAATGTGGTGGTGGGCGGCAATCTCGCCCGCATCCTCCGGGAGCTGCGGACAGAAAAGCAATACAAGGCCGTGCTCTTTGACTTTGATTACACCCTGGGAGACGCCACCGAAGTCATTGTGGCTGGATTCCAGCACGCATTTCCCATCATGGGCCATCCTGTACCGGAGCGGGAATCCATCCGCCGCATGGTGGGCTATCACCTGCTGGACGCCTACACCCTCCTGACTGGAGACAACGACCCCGCCCGGCGGATGCAGTTCCAAGGACTATTCCGGGCGGTGGCCCACCCCATGCAGGTGGAACACACCCTCCTGTTTCCCGGCACGGTAGATCTGCTGAAGGCCCTTCACGCCTCCGGCGTGCGCCTCGGCATGGTCAGCACCAAAAACGCCGGCGTGCTGGAAGCCGTTCTGACCCATTACGGCGTGCGGAGCCTCTTTTCCCTGATTGTGGGCGGCGACATGGTGGCCATCCCCAAACCGGATCCCCAGGGTCTGAATGACGCCATCGCCGCCTTGGGTGTGGACAAGGCTGACGTCCTCTACTGCGGGGACACCGTGCTGGACGCGGAGGCGGCTCAGCGGGCCGGGGTGGATTTCGCCGCGGTGCTCAACGGCACCACCACGGCAGACGCCTTTCCGGCGTTTCCCTTTGTCCATATCGCGCCAGATCTGCACGATTTACAGGTCTGGCTGAGGCTGTAGTTCGCGCCCGTTTAAAGTTCTTTTTGCTCGTTTTCGTTGAAGAAAAAGAGCAACAACCGTTGGGAGGTGACAGGGCTTGAGTAAGCAGCGTGTGCTGGCCCTGCTGGGCCACAGTGGAAAAGCGTATCTGTCCGGCGAGGCCATGAGCCGGGAGCTGGGCATCAGCCGGGCGGCTGTGTGGAAGGCCATCGAGGGCCTCCGCCAAGAGGGCTACCAAATCTCCTCCGCCCCCAACCGGGGCTACCGTCTGGACGCCGCGCCGGACAAGCTTTCCGCTGGCGGCATCGCCGGACAGCTTCCCCTGGACTGTCTGGTGGGCCGTGAGGTCGTGGTGTTGGATTCCGTGGACTCCACCAACAACGAAATCAAACGCCGCGCGGCCTCCACAGCCGAAGGTCTGGCGGTTCTGGCCGTGGAGCAGACGGGCGGGCGGGGCCGGAGGGGCCGCTCCTTTCAATCCCTGCCGGGCAAGGGCATGTACCTCTCTGTGCTGCTCAAGCCTCCGTTTCCCCTGCATCAGGTGGTCTCCCTGACCGCATGGGTGGCGGTGGCAGTGTGCGACGGGGTAGAGGACGCCTGCGGCGTCCGGCCCGGCATCAAGTGGACCAACGACCTGGTTTTGAACGGCAGAAAGCTCTGCGGCATCCTGACCGAGCTGGAGCTTGAGGGGGAAAGCGGGGAACTGAGCTATATCGTCACAGGCATGGGGGTCAACGTCTCCCAGACAGCCGGGGATTTCGGGCCGGAGCTGGCGGAGATCGCCACCTCACTGGCCCGTGAGACCGGGAACCCAGTCTCGGTGAACCAGCTGGCCGCCTGCGTGCTGGCGGCGCTGGATCGGATGTACCGAAGCTTTCCCCAGGAAAAAGAAGGGTATCTGGCCCGTTACCGGGCGGACTGCGTGACCTTGGGGAAGCCGGTGCGGCTGATCCGGGGGGAACGGTCAGAGGACGCTTTTGCCCTGGATGTGGACGAGGATTTCTGCCTTCGGGTGCGGTATCCTGACGGGCGGGAGGAAACCATCACTGCCGGGGAAGTGTCCGTACGGGGATTGATGGGATACACATAACATTTTCACGGAAAAAAGATTGATTTTCTGGAAATTTTGAGATAGCATTATAAAATAGGCATTGAAAAGTGTCCCGTTTTCAGCATATAAGGAGGAATGAATGGACGAAAAAAAGGGGCCCTTGTGCTGGGCCTGGCCGTTCCCGCGTTTGCGAACAACGGATCCTGGCAGCGGCGCTACCACTCTCATCGCCGTGCCTACTGCCTCTGTGGTTTTGGTGAACGGGGTCAACACCGCCTTTGACGCCTGCAACATCGGCGGCAACAACTATTTCAAGCTTCGGGACCTCGGTTCCGCCTTCAGCTTCGGTGTGGACTGGGACGGCGCGGCCAATACCGTGTTGATTGATCCCGGCAAAGGATATACTCCCGACTGATGCCGGGAAAGGACCGGCGTGGCAATTTGTTTCCCCTTGGTGCAGAAATCCTTCGGCATGGCGGGGCTTGCCCCCACCGTGCCCCCGATTATGACCGCAGTACATAAAAAGCAGGTCTGTCAAATGACAGACCTGCTTTTTCGTGGCAAAATCCAAAATAGAACCCAGTTTAAAGTTCTTTTGGTTCTTTTCTTTCAAGAAAAGAACATCAATCGGTCACAAACGCGATCAGAGCGATCTGACGGGCGCGCTTGATGGCCTCGGTCAGCTGGCGCTGATGCATGGCGCAGGTGCCGGTGGTCCGGCGGGGCAGAATCTTGGACCGCTCGGACACGTAGCGGCGCAGCTTGGCCGCGTCCTTATAGTCGATGTGCTCCACCTTGTCCACGCAGAACGCGCAGACCTTACGGCGCTTACGGCCCCGAGGAGACCTTTCTCTATCCATAGCCATGGTTCAAACCTCCAATCATTGAGATATTTGTCAGAACGGCAATTCGCCGTCGTCGTCATTGAGCTCCGCGAACTGGTCGTTGGCGGGCATGGCCGCCGGAGCGGGGGCGTAGCCCCCGGCGGGCGCGCCGTAGGACGGGGCGGAATAGCTGGGCGCGTAGCCTCCGGCGGAATCGCCGTCCCGCTTGGAGTCGCCGAAATAAATGTTGTCGGCCACAACCTCCGCGCTTCTCCGCTTGTTGCCCTCTTTGTCGTTCCAGTCCCGGATCTGAAGCCGGCCCTCCACAATGGCCATGCGGCCCTTGGTGAAGTATCTGGAAACAAATTCCGCCGTACTCCTCCAGGCCACGATGTCGATGAAATCCGTGGCCTTCTCACCGGTGGCCTTGTCCTTAAAATCCCGGTCTACCGCCAGGGAAAAGGACGCCACCGCAGTGCCCGTCTGGGTGTGGCGCAGCTCCGGGTCACGGGTCAGCCGGCCCATGAGGAAGATTTTGTTCAGCATGTGAAATCTCCCTTACTTCTCGTCCTTGCAGACGATCATGGAACGCATCACGCCGTCCGTGATCCGCAGCACACGGTCCAGCTCAGCGGGGAACGCGGGGTCGGAATTGAAGGTCATCAGCACATAGTAGCCTTCGTTCAGGTCGTTGATGGGATAGGCCAGACGGCGCTTGCCCCACTCGTCAACCTCGCCGATGGTGGCGCCGTGCTTCTCCACCAGCGCCTTGAACTTCTCCACCAGCGCCGCGATGCCCTCCTCGCCCTGAGCGGGGTCGATGATGAACACCAGTTCGTAATTCGCAGTTACCTTTGCCATTTTTGTCGCACCTCCTTATGGACATATGGCCTCCGCCTTTGGCGGAAGCAAGGATAGACGGCCTTTTCAGGCCGTATCTATGTTATTATACCTGTTTTTTCATGAAAGTCAAGTGTTTTTCGCTTTTTCCTGGTTAAAAACGCCCTCTTTAAACTGCGTTCTGCTGAGGCATGATTCTATCGGTTTCACAAAGTCGATGAATGAGCTCCCATTCCATGATTTCCTGTCTTTGCAATCAGCACGAAAATATTATAGGATAATTTATGATGATTTTTCCGCTGGTTGCGGAAGTTTCAAGGGCAGTTGATAGCGTGACACGCGCAATTGCGGTATCCTTCCCGCCGCTTTGACAGATATCCCGAAACAGTTGAGCGCCAGCAGCGCCAATTTGAAAAGGGCGCGGATAACTCTCCGGTTGAGAATCTTTTTGGGATATGCTATGATAGGTTAAACATTTTTAAATAAAGGAGCTCCATCCATGCAGGATTTTTTTTCTCTCTCCATGGCGCCGGACAGTATCCGGGCCATCAGCAGCCTGGGCCTGGCCCATCTGGGGGACGCGGTATACGAGGTGATGGTCCGGTCCTGGCTGTGCCTCCACGGCAAGGCCACGGGCAAGGGCCTTCACAAGGCCGCCGTGTCCTATGTCAAGGCCCCGGCCCAGGCCCAGGCTGCCGCCCGGCTCCTTCCTATGTTCACGGAGGAAGAGAAAACCGTGTTTCAGCGGGGCCGGAACGCCAAAGTCAACACCATCCCTCAGAACGCCAGCCGGAGCGACTACATGCACGCTACCGCCTTGGAGGCCCTGTTCGGCTATCTGTATCTGAACGGAAGAACAGACCGGCTCAATGAGCTGTTTTCTGTGATTATGGAAGGGGAGTCGTGACATGCCTTTAGACGCCATCTGTATGACCGCCCTCCGCCGGGAGCTGGAGCCGGTTGTGGCCGGAGCCCGGATTGACAAGCTTTATCAGCCGGAGCGGGACGAAATTCTGCTCTCCCTCCGCAGTCCAACGGCAGGTAACGTCCGTCTGCTGCTCACCGCCAACCCGTCCCATCCACGGATGCAGCTCACCCAGGCCGGCCGGGAAAATCCCGCCGCGCCACCCATGTTCTGCATGCTGCTGCGAAAGCACCTGTCCGGAGGCCGGATTCTCTCCCTGACCCAGCCCCCCATGGAGCGGCTGCTGGATTTGGAAGTCGAGGCCCTGGACGAGCTGGGGTGCCGGGTCCAGCGGCATCTGGTTCTGGAGGCCATGGGCCGGCGGGCCAACCTGATTCTGCTGGACGGGGAGGGCCGGATCATCGACTGTATCCGCCGCCTGGATGGGGATATCACCGCCCAACGGCAGGTGCTCCCAGGGCTCTTTTACCGTCTGCCCCCTGCGCCGGACAAGCGGAACCCCTTGGAGCTGGCGGAAGGAGAGCTTTCCCAGCTGCTGGGGGAGGCCCCGCCGGAGCGGAAGATTTCCGACTGGCTGCTGGACACCTTCGGGGGGATATCCCCTCTGACCGCCCGTGAAATTGCCTTCCGGGCAGCGGGGGAGACGGACGCCCGGCTGTCCGGCCATCTCGACGGGGTGGAACGGGAGCTGAATGCCCTGCTCCTGCTGGTGGAAGAGGGCCGGTTTTCGCCGGTGCTGCTGCGCCGGGAAGGGGGGAGCGACTTTTCCTTCCAGCCTATTCTGCAATACGGCCCGGCGGGGGTGAATGAGACGCTGCCCAGCTTTTCGGAGCTGTTGGACCGGTTTTACGCGGCCCGTGAGACGGCGGAGCGGGTGCGGCAGCGGGGCCAGGACCTGATTCGGGCGCTGACCAACGCCAGGGACCGGACGGCCCGGAAGCTGGCCAATCAGGAACGGGAGCTGACGGCCACCCAGGACCGGGAGCGGCAGCGAGAGCTTGGGGATCTGGTGACCTCCAGCCTGCACTTGCTCAGCCGGGGAATGAAGTCCTTCCGGACCAGCGACTTTTACGACCCGGAGGGGAAAGAGGTGGAAATCTCTTTGGAGCCGCTGCTGACGCCCCAGCAGAACGCGGCGAAGTATTACAAGACCTACAACAAGGCCAAGACAGCGGAACGGGTGCTGACGGAGCAGCTGGAGAAGGGCCGGCGGGAGCTGGACTATCTGGAGAGCGTGCTGGAGGAGGTGGGCCGGGCGGAAGGTGAGCGGGACCTTCAGGAAATCCGGCAGGAGCTGACGGATACGGGATATCTGCGGAAAAACCGGGGCGGGAAGAAGCCGGAAAAGCGGCTGGCGCCCAAGCCCATGGAGTTCCGGTCCAGCGCGGGACTGCGGATTTCAGTGGGGAAGAACAACACCCAAAACGATCAACTCACCTGCAAGCAGGCGTTTAAGAGCGATATTTGGTTCCACACGCAGAAGATTCACGGGTCCCATGTGATTTTGTGGACGGAGGGTAAGGATCCGGATTTGCAGTCGGTGACAGAGGCGGCGGTTCTGGCGGCGTACTACTCCCAGGCCAGGGAGGGGAAGAATGTGCCAGTGGACTACACGCCGGTGAAGTATGTCAAAAAGCCCAACGGGGCCAAGCCGGGCATGGTGATTTACGAGACCTATTCCACGGCCTACGTTACGCCGGATGAGGAGCTTGCCAGGCGCCTGCGGGTGAAGTGAGGATTTTTTCTGAACGGGATAAGGGGCTTTAAAAGGAGTGTACAAGATGAAGCTGGAGCCATACTGGCGGGCGGTGCTGGACCAGGACAGGGACGCCTTGCGGGGGTATTTCACGCCGGATGCCACAGTCACCTGGCCCTGTACCAACGAGCGGTTTACGGCGGAGGAGTTCGTCCGTGCCAACTGCGAATACCCCGGTGAATGGGATGGGGAGATCGAGCGCTGTCTGGATTTGGGAGAGCAGGCTGTCACAGCGGTCCATGTGTTTTCCAGGGACAAGGCCCTGTCCTTCCATGTGGTATCCTTCTTCCGGCTGGAAGACGGCAAAATCACAGCGCTGGACGAGTATTGGGGAGACGACGGACCGCCGCCTCAATGGCGGGCCGGCCTGCATATCGGGAAACCGATTCATTCGCAAAATCATGCGGCAGAACCAGTTTAAAGTTCTTTTTGGTTCTTTTTCTTTCAAGAAAAAGAACAGAAACGGAGGGCGAAATGAACACCTATCATGTTTTAGTGGTCGAGGATGACCAGGATATCAACCGGCTGCTGTGCCGGATCCTGACAGATGGCGGCTACGACTGCCGTCCGGCCTTTTCCGGCAGCGAGGCCGAGCTTTGGAGCACGCAATATGAATATGACCTGATTTTGCTGGACCTGATGCTCCCTGGACTAACCGGGGAGGAATTCATCGGGCGGCTCCGCCGGGCGGGACGGACCATGCCGGTTATTGTGCTCTCCGCCAAGGCGGGGATTGAGGACCGGGTGAACGTGCTGAAGCTGGGTGCGGACGACTTCATCCCCAAGCCCTTTGACAATAAGGAGGTCCTGGCCCGTGTAGAGGCCCAGCTCCGCCGGGCCAAGAAGTTTTCCGCGCCCACGGGAGAGGGCCAGGTTTTGAAGTGGAAGGACCTGGAGCTGGACCGGGACGCGGTTTCGGTCACGGCGGGCGGGCAGGCCGTCTCCCTGACAGCACGGGAATTTGAGATTCTGGCCCTTCTCATGGCCCACCCTAAGAAGGTGTTCACCCGTGAGCAGGTCTATTCCAACGTGTGGGGCGAGGAGTTCATGGGCGACGACAACACGGTCAACGTTCACATCAGCAATCTCCGCTCCAAACTGGGCAAGGCCAGCCCTGGCGAAGAATATATCAAAACAGTATGGGGCATCGGCTTCAAAATGGCGGAGCCGCCTCAGGCCACCTGAACAGGAAAAAAGGGGATTGCCACGGCGTCCCCTTTCTCCGGCAATAGAAAAGAGGGGCGGTTTCCCGCCCCTCTTTTCAGGAGGATAGAATGAAAAGAAGCTCTTTGTCTCTTGCAAGTATTAAGATACTCTATGGATGTTACAAAACTTCACAGGAAGTTGTTACAAAAGAATTAAATTATGTAAACTTTGTGAGATCTCCGGCGGCATCCGGGCTTCAGGCCGTTCCCGCCGCAAAAAAATCAGAAAATTTCGCAAAAAAGACCAAAGCGCCAACATAATGTTGGCGCTTTGGCGTTTTTGAACGGAGGATAGAATGAAAAGAAGTTGTTTGTCTCTCGCAGAATTATCATAGCAAAGGGATGTTACAAAAATGCAGAATATTTTGTTACAGAAATATGAAATACCAAAAAACTTTTCCGTCAAAACCGCAGGCCTGAAAAAAAATCCTGCAAAAGGGAAGCGCATTCCGCCTCCAGAATCCGGCCCTGTACTCTTGGCTTGTGGTTGAACCGCTCCTCGAAGAGGTTGAGCACCGAGCCGCAGCAGCCCGCCTTTTCATCCTTGGCCCCGTAATAGACGGCGGAAATCCGGGCGTTGATGATGCCGCCGGCGCACATGGGGCAGGGCTCCAGGGTGACGTAGAGGGATGCCCCGTGAAGCCGCCAGGAACCCACGGTGCGGCAGGCGTCCCGGATGGCTTCCAGCTCCGCGTGTGCGGTGGCGTCGCCGTCCGCCTCCCGCCGGTTCCGGCCCCGTCCAATGATGTTTCCGGACCTGTCCACGATGACGCAGCCCACCGGCACATCTCCGTCCGCCAGCGCCTCCCGGCCCAGGGCAATGGCAGCCCGCATATATCCTTCGTGGTCCATGATAAAAGACTCACCTTCTCAAGACATCATTCCCAAGCAATTACCGGCGTCTAAACGAATCTTTAAATCGTCGGCTATATTCCCTAACATCAGGGTCATCAAGCAACCATCCGTATTTCTGGAGAAAGAGTAGTTTTTGGGATATGGTTTCAAAGGCCTCCGTTATCTGTACGGTTCCTGGTACTCTTGTATTTTCTCTGTTATCAAAAAATTTGTAACCCTCTCCAATGCGTAAAGT
The DNA here is from genome assembly GCA_022793095.1 of Oscillospiraceae bacterium. Classification (GTDB taxonomy): domain Bacteria; phylum Bacillota; class Clostridia; order Oscillospirales; family Oscillospiraceae; genus JAAWCD01. Next base: position 13,562 of record JAAWCD010000002.1, read on the forward strand.
CTGTGGTATTCCATCTCTTATAACTTTACGAAAAATTACTTTAGAATAGTCTCCTGTTACAAAATCGTCTCCTACAGGACCATCCAATAATCCTCTTTCTAGCTTTTCAAGAACAATTTCTTCCAAATCTTTTTCGTCCATATTAAATTTCTCCTTTATTGATTAATCACCTAAAACTCACCCGCACTTGGAATATCCACAGTTACGGCAGGTGACACAGCCGCCCTCATGTTCCAGCTTGCTGCCGCACTCAGGGCAGTACTTGGCGTGGAGCACCTCAGAGGGCGCCATGTCAGGGGCCTTGGACAGCCGTGCCACCTTGGCCACTGCCGCCGCCGGAGACTTTGAAGAGGGCCGTCCGCCGCCGATGACCTTCTCAATGGCCTTAGCGATGGCGTCCGGGCAGGAGGTGACATTCAGCCCCTTCTGACGGATGGTGGAGGGGCAGCGGATACCCTTGAGCTGCTGTACAATCTCCTTGGGGTCCAGCCCGGAGCGGATGGCCACCGAGACCAGCCGCGCGGTGGCCTCCGACTGGCTGGGGCAGCCGCCGGCCCGGCCTGTGTTGGTAAACACCTCACAGATGCCCGTCTCGTCCGAGTTGACCGTAATATACAGGTTGCCGCAGCCGATTTTCACCTTTTCCGTGAAGCCCTGGGTGACTTCCGGCCGGGGACGGGGCAGGATGTGGCCGTACTGATCCGCCATGACCTCCTCAGGAGACGGCTGTTTCTTCTTCCCGCCGTTCACCTTGCCGATATTGAGCACCTGCTCGTTCCGGGATCCGTCCCGGTAGATGGTGGTGCCCTTGCAGCCCAGGCGGTACGCCAGGGTATACACCTCCGCCACCTCGTCCTGTGTGGCGGAATTGGGGAAGTTCACCGTCTTGGACACCGCGTTGTCCGTGAACTCCTGGAAGGCGGCCTGCATCTTCACATGCCAGACGGGGGAAACGTCGTGGGCGCAGACAAACACCCGCCGGATTTCCTCGGGAATCCCCTCAATGTGAGCCAGAGTGCCTTCCTCCGCAATCTGCTTCATCAGCTCATCCGTGCAGATGCCTGCGGCGGTCAGCTTTTCCTTCAGAATCTGGTTGGTCTCCACCAGATGGGTGTTATCCATCACATTTCGGATGTAAGCGTAGGCGAACACCGGTTCCACACCGGAGGAAACGCCCGCGATGATGGACAGGGTGCCCGTGGGGGCGATGGTAGTCACCGTGCCGTTCCGAAGGGGTGCGCCGTCCTTGTAAATGCTCTCCTCAAAGAGCGGGAAGGCTCCCCGGACGCCGGCCAGCTCCTGGCTGGCCTCGTGGCCCACCCGGTTCACCAGCTCCATGATTCTCCGGGCCGTCGCCACGCCCTCTTCGGAGTTGTAGGGAATCCCCAGATAGAGCAGCATGTCGGCAAAGCCCATGACGCCCAGGCCGATTTTCCGGGTGGATCGGGTCATTCTGTCAATCTCAGGCAGGGGATACTGGTTGACCTCAATCACATTGTCCAGGAAGTGGACCGCAGTGCGGATGGTCCGGCGCAGCTTGTCCTCATCCAGGACAAAGCTGCCATTCTCCTCCTTCAGATGGGTCACCAGGTTGATGGAGCCCAGATTACACGCCTCGTAGGGCAGCAGGGGCTGTTCGCCGCAGGGATTGGTGGATTCAATGTCCCCCTGGCCGGGCACAATGTTGTCCCGGTTCAGCCGGTCCAGGAAGATGATGCCCGGCTCACCGGTCTGCCAGGCGGAATTGACGATGGTCTGAAAGACCTCCCGGGCGTTGAGCCGTCCGGTGACCTCCTGTGTGGCGGGGTCCACCAGCTTGTAGGTTTTGTTGGCCTCCACCGCCTTCATAAACGCCTCGGTGATGCCCACGGAAATATTGAAGTTGGTGACTTCCTTCAAGTCGTTTTTGCAGGTGATGAACTCCATAATGTCCGGATGGTCCACCCGCAGGATGCCCATATTGGCCCCCCGGCGGGTGCCGCCCTGCTTCACCGCCTCAGTGGCGGCGTTGAAGACCTTCATAAAGGAGATGGGTCCGGAGGCCACGCCGCCTGTGGAATTGACTGTCGCGCCCTTGGGCCGGAGCCGGGAGAAGGAAAAGCCCGTGCCGCCGCCGCTCTTGTGGATGAGGGCCGCATTCTTAATGGCGTCAAAGATGTCCTCCATAGAATCGCCCACCGGCAGCACAAAGCAGGCGGACAGCTGGCCCAGAGGCCGGCCCGCGTTCATGAGGGTGGGGGAGTTGGGCAGAAAGTCCAGATTGGTCATCAGCTCATAGAATAACGCCTCCGTCTTTTTCACATCGGCCCCAGGGTCAAACCGGGCATCTGCCGACGCAACGGCTCCCGCCACCCGGTGGAACAGGCCGTCCACCGTTTCCACAGGGTTTCCGCGCTCATCCTTGGCCAGATACCGGCGCTCCAGCACTGCTTTCGCGTTTTCTGTTATCATCTGTACATTCTCCTTTTTCATATGTCCCGAACGGCGGATACCATGGTATTGTGGTTTTTTGTCGTTTCATCTACTATATCTTGTGTATACGTCGATGGCGTATTATCTATTGTACCGTTTTTTCCACCGTTGTCAAGGGGCGGCCTTTAAAATTGTGCAGTCTGCTTTTATTCAGCGGGCAGAGCTCGGAAACGGCTGTGCCGCAGGCGGTTTGGTCGTTTTATATTTGGGCTGTCAAGGGAAAGTTTGCGAAAAACAATGGTTTTCCGTTCCATAACAGCCCCTGCCGGGAACGGTTCATCTCCACACTTTTTCGGGAAAAACCGGCTTTGCCCCCCAGTTTTCAACAGTGGGCGCAAACCTTGAACCAGAGGAGTTTTGCACAGTTTCCACAGGGTTTTCCACAGAGGTTTTCCACAGCTGCCGCCATCTTCCGCTCCCCTTCCGATTGACATAATGCGAGGGAGACAATAAAATTTCAGCAACTTGACCAGATACCATACAAAAATCGGCGAGGTACCGTTTAGGTTAGCTCTCTGCCTCCTTTCCTGAACATTTTTCGCAATTTTGTATTTGCCGCCTCCCCCAGGGTTCCCTGGCGGCAGCCGAATCCTTTGTTATTTTGTAGCGGGTGTGGACCCAGCCCCTGCGTCCACATTCTAACGGCAGAGGTCCCCGCCCCAAAAAAGTTCCTCGAAAGTCTTGACAGATCGCCTCTTTGGTGATATAGTTAATTACACAAGTAACGAACCAATGAACACTTGGAGAAAGGAGGGCTGTGCATGAATGGGACCCTGAACGATCAGACCTCCATCTATCTGCAAATCGCGCAGAACCTGGAAAACGATTTGCTGCGCGGCATCTACCTGGAGGAGGAGCAGGTGCCCAGCACCAACGAGCTGGCACGAAGGTACAACATCAACCCAGCCACTGCTGCCAAGGGAATCAATCTTTTGGTGGCCGATGGCATCCTGTACAAGAAGAGAGGGATCGGCATGTTTGTGGCCGCGGGCGCCTGTGAAAAGGTGCGGGGCAAGCGGAAAACCGCGTTTTTTGACAGCTACGTCAAGGAGATGATCAAAGAGAGCCGCCGGCTGGGTATTTCCCCGGCGGAGCTGATGGGCATGGTGGCCAAGGCCGCCGGCGCGGAACAAGAGGAGGAAGAGGAATGAACACACTGACTGCAAAAGACGTCTGCAAATCCTACGGCAGCAAGGAGGTGCTCAAGCACCTGAACCTGACCCTGGAACCGGGCTGCATTTACGGCCTCATTGGCCGCAACGGCGCGGGAAAGACCACCCTGCTGGGTATCCTGACCGGGCAGAACCCCATGAACAGCGGCTCCGTCACCTTTGACGGCCAGCCGGTCTGGGAAAACCAGAGCGTGCTGAACCACATCTGCTTTTCCCGGGAGCTGAACTCCATGTCCATCCTGGGGCAGAACAACCTGAAGGTAAAGGAGTATCTCCGGGCCGCCTCCATCTACTACCCCTGCTGGGACAAGGAGTACGCCAACCGGCTGACAGCGGAATTCGGAGTGGACCAGAAAAAGAAGGTCTGCAAGCTGTCCAAGGGCCAGATGTCCATGGTGACCATTGTAATCGCCCTGGCCTCCCGCGCGCCCATCACCATTCTGGACGAGCCGGTGGCGGGTCTGGACGTGGTGGCCCGGGAGCGGTTTTACCAGCTGCTGCTGGAGGATTTTGCCCAGACAAACCGGACCTTTGTGGTGTCCACCCACATCATCGAGGAGGCTGCGGGTGTCTTTGAGAAGGTCATCATCCTGGACGAGGGGGCCATCCTGGAGGACTGTCCCACTGAGGACCTGGTGCGCCAATTCCACTACATCTCCGGCCGGGACGAGGAAGTGGACCGGGCCTGCGCCGGCCTGAATGTGCTGGTCACGGAGACCATGGGACGCCACAAGGCGGTCACAGTCCGGTGCGAAGAAGGGGACCTGCGCCGGCTGGAGGGCTTTGACGTGGACGTGGCCCCGCTGAACCTGCAAAAGGTATTTGTGGCCCTTTGCGGCCATAAGGAGGGGGATCTCCATGAGTAAGGCGCTGCGGATATTCTTCTGTCCGGTGGCACAGATTCTGCTGACCCTGCTGGGGTTCGGCGCCATCATTCTGGCGGGATTGATTCTGGTTCCCGGCGCGGACAATCTGTTCGCCATGTATTACAAGATGTTTCCGATGCTGGGTGTGGTGATAGCCTCCATGTCCACGGCCACCCTCCGGCCCTATCTCAACCTGGCGCTGTCCATGAACGGGAAGCGGCCCCATCTGTTCGCGGCCCAGCAGACTTATCTGGCTCTGCTGGCCCTGTCCGCGCCGGTCTTTACCCAGGCGTTCTGGTGGCTCGGCGGCATGCTGTATGAAAAAATGGCGGTGCCTCTGCCCTTTCTGGCGCTGATGGCGGCTGGCTCCCTGATGCTGGGCGAGACGATGTCCCTGGTGGTCGGTCTGGAAAGCAAGGCCCGGACGGTGGTCTATGCGGTCTCCATCATTATTATGGTGGTGGTCTGCGGCGGAATCGGCGCTTACACCGCGATCATGGACCATGAGGCGGCCTCCTGGTTCCCGGCGATTCCCGATGTGTGGCTCATCGGGGCCGCGCTGGCGCTGTTGGCGCTGGCCGTGGTTTTCGCGGCCATTAACTGGATGAAACTGAGAAAGGCGGCGGTAGAGGTATGACGCTGGGCAGATTTTTAAAGGGAAAGCTCTGGCTGGACCGGGGAGAATTTCTCGAAATCCTGGCCTGCTGGGGGGCCGGTCTCCTATTTTTTGAGGCAGTCGGAAACGCGATCTATTTCTTCCTTCAGCGCAGAGATGATACCAGCAGCTACTTTCCCCTGGGGCCCACGCTTCTGCTGATATTTGGCGCCTTTTTCATCGTGATCTTTGTGGCGGCCCGGTTTGTTCTGTACTTCCAGCTGGGGGTTCAGATGAGCGTGACCCGGCGGCGGATGCTGGTGGGGGAGTGGGCCGTCACAGGACTGGGAACGGTGCTGGCACTGGCGCTGATCTACGGCTCCTTCTGGCTGGACCGGCTACTCATTGCTCCGCTGTGGGGCGGGATTTCCGCTGAGGACGATCTGCTGGTGTTCATGCCCTGGTGGGTATGGCCGCTGGTTGGCGCGGCCTCGCTGCTGCTGGGCTTTGTCAGCGGGGCCCTGGTGGCCCGGTTCGGCACGAAGGGCCTCTGGGCGCTCTGGGGCGTTTTTGTGGGCGGGGGGCTGTTTACCACCCTGCTGGGGGACAATCTGGGTCCCTTTGTGGAGGACTGGCTGATTCCCTTTTTCGAGACGAACTCCCTTCCAGCCGGTATCGGCAGCGTCCTGCTGGTTGCCGCCGTGATTCTTCTTACCGTCTGGCAGATGCTCCGGTTCCCGGTGAAGTAGGACAGATTTTTGATGTGATGGAAAACCCGGCGGACTTCAAACAGTCCGCCGGGTTTCTCTCTTTATTTGACATAGCCGTTGACCAGGGCGTCCAGCACTTGAGCGGCCACATCCCCTGCCGCGGCCGCGCCGGAGCCGCCTTCCTCCACCATGACAACAAAGGCGTAAGGCGCGTCCTTGTTCTGGAGGAAGCCCGCAAACCAGGCGGTGGGCGCTTTATCGCCGCCCACCTGCGCTGTGCCGGACTTGGCGCAAATCTCCATGTTGGGAAAGCGGGCTGTGCCGTAGGTCTCCTGTACCGCCAGGGCCATCATTTCCGCCACGGTTTCCGCGGTGCCGGATTCCATCAGCTTTCCCGTCTTCCGTGGAAAATAAAAGGAGGTGGGGAACCCCTGTCCGCTCTCCGTCCGCAGAATCACCTGGGGGATCGCGGCCCGGCCTCCATTGGCAATGGCCCCCATGTACACCATCAGGGCGCAGGGGTTCACCCGGTCCTTGCCCTGCCCCACAGCGGACCAGCCAATCTGTATTCCGGAAAAATCCACGGACCCGGCGGCGGTGCGGATACCGTTCACCGAGTAGGAGGCCAGCACCTTTTCCGCATACCGCTCCATGGTTTCCGCTCCCACCTCCGAGGCCAGCTGGGAGAACACCCCGTTGCAGGACCGGGCCAGCGCCAAGCCCAGGGTCATTTCCCCGTGAGCCTGGGGACAGGTCACCACATCGCCCGCCACATTGACGGAGCCGGTACAGGTGAAGGCCCGTTCACTCACGCCGGGAAGCTGTTCCAAAGCGGCGGTCAGCGTCACGGTTTTGAACACCGAGCCTGGGGTAAAGGTCCCGGACAAAAACCGGTTCATGTATACGCCCTCATAGGCCGGATTGGTTTCCACATCCGAGGGCGGGTCCAGCGGGTCAAAGGACGGGGCGGAGAGCATGCACAGCACCTCTCCTGTCTTGTAATTGTAGACGCCCACCGCGCCCTTTTTCCCGCCCAGGGCCTGCCAGGCGATGTAGTTGAGCCGGGCGTCCAGGGTGAGGTAGAGGTCTCCGCCCTGCCCCAGAGGGGAGTATACCCCAGTGAGCAGGTTGTACCCTGACAGCTTTCCGCCAAAGGCGGAAAGCGCGCCGGTTCCGATGTTTCCCGCCCGGTCTCCCACCGCGTGAAGGGTGGCCTTCCGCACAATGGCGTTGGCGTAATAGCACCGGTTTCCGTCCTCGTCGGGCCAGGAGAGCAAATCCCCGTCCCGGTCCAGAATCCGGCCCACAGAGAGCTGGCCTTTGCTGTTGTAAAGGTGCCGGTTGGCGGGGAAGGACACCCAATCGCCGCCGTCCTTCACGAACCGGAAGGTGAACACGCCCAGCCCCAGCAGCAGGGCCAAGGCCAGCAGCAGACACACCGCGGCCCGTTTTTCAATCTTTCGCATATAGGTTTCCTTTCCTATGGGTACAGGAGTCTGCAGCTCGCCGCCCTTGTAATCGCAAGGGCGCTATGATAAACTTATGAAGTGGTAAGAAAGGCGGGGATTTTCATTGAAAAAGCTTCTTGCGCTGCTCATGGTTTTGGAGCTGCTCCTTTTGACCGGGTGCAGCAGCCGGGACCTGGAGCTGCTTCTTGTCGAAGCGGCCTACAAGGTTGACGCCATCATAGACCTGGACGAACCTCTTTTCAGCGTGCCCCGGAGGGTCAGAATCGAAGGCGAGGTATACCGGACCGGATTTTACGGGGATCTGTGGGCGAAAAATCTGACCTTCACCGGGGAGGAGTACGAGGTCCGCGGAACCACCTTCCGCCGTCTGGACTGCGGAACGTTTGACTGTATTCAGGCCGGCGTTGGCAGCAAAACCGGCGGGATGCTGTATTGTCTGGACTCCCAATGGGAAGAGGCCAAGGCCTATTACGAAGACCCGGAAAACTACACCTATTACTGCGGAATCAACGTAAAGGAGTCCCGGGAAGAGGACAGGCAATACTTTGAAGTCGAAGACATGGACATCGAAAAATACGAGGCGCTGATGGGGCACGGCGGAGCTTTTGCCTACGACCCCTTCGACCCCGTCAAGAACAGGGCGTCGGAATTCAAAGAAGTCATCATAGATGCCGGCCCCTGGCCTTATATCAACTTTTTCAAAATAAGCAAGGACGGGATTCTGGAATCCTTTAAGGCATATTACTTTTTCATCCTGGATGGAACCATGTATCAGGCCCGCTATCACAATCTGAGCGAGGATTCCGTGTCCGCCGTGGAGGTCCCTGAGGAAACCGCCGCCTATTTCATCGAACTGGTGGAACGCCTCCAAACAGAATAACGTTTGTTCCTTTTCTTGAACGAAAAGGAACCGAACTTCAATCTGGTTCTACCGGAAAATTCTCCACAGCTTAAAGTTCTTTTGCTTCTTTTCTTTCAAGAAAAGGAGCGGGGTCCAGGGGCGGAGCCCCTGGGCGGCAGGGGGATGGCGAAGCTGGCGTTCTGCCGGGTGTCGGTGGCTTTCAGGAAGGCCAGGAGGCCCCAGGAGGCCAGCATGGACGATCCGCCATTCGACACAAAGGGGAACGTTACCCCGGTCAGCGGCAGCAAATCCACCGCGCCGAACATGTTCAGGCAGACCTGAAAGACCAGCAGGGACATGGCCGCACAGGCCGCAATCGTGTAAAAGCTGGACCGGCCCGCCCGGCAGGCCCGGACCGCAAACACCGCCAGCGTCACAATGGACAGCGCCGCCAGCAGGGCGATCAGCAGCCCCCATTCCTCGCACAGCATGCCGAACACCAGGTCTGTGTCCGCCGCCGCCACCCGGTGGAGCCAGCCCTTTCCCGGCCCCACCCCAATCAGGCCGCCGGAGGCCGCCGCCGACATGGCTCTGGTCTGCTGATAGCCCCCGTCAGAGGCAAATTCCCACGCCCGGCCCCAGGTGGCAAACCGGTTCATAATATACGGCTTAAACCGCAGAATCATGCCCCCGCCAAACACTGCCCCAGCACAGATCAAGGTCAGGGTGGCAAAGTCTCCGGAGCGCAAAAAAGCAATCACGAGAAAGGTGACAAAGAAAATCGCCGCTGTTCCGAAGTCGCTCATCAGCGCCAGGCAGAGCAGGGACAGCCCCGTCAGCACCATGAACAGCCCCAGATTCCGCTTCCGAAACAGCCGGTCCAGGGTGGCCGACCCGGCAAAAATGTAGCAGATCTTGGCCAGCTCCGAGGGCTGAAAGGACATTCCTCCAATGGAAATCCAGTTGGCCGCGCCATACTTGGCCTCCGTCAGCCCCACCGCCGACAGCACCAGCGTCAGTCCCAGCAGGCCCACCGCGCCCGCGGCCATGAGCCAGCGAATGGCCTGGACCCGCTTTAAGTCCCGCAGGAAAATGCCCAGCACCAAAAAGAGAAGCAATCCCAGCCCCACCGCAATGAGCTGCTTGAGCAGTGCGCCGGGCGCTGAGGACGCCGTAATCCCCAGGGAGAGGGTGGAGAGGAAGAAGGCCAGGGTCTCCATTTCAAAGCCCACCCGCCGCAGGGCCCGCTGAATCAGCACGTAGCTCCACATGAGCAAGGTCAGACAGAGAAAGGAAAAGGGAATGGCCGGGGAAAACTCCGGCCCGGCGGCAACCATCAGCTGGGCCGCCGTGAGCAGCTGGAAGACCGTGAGCAGCACCAGACTGCCCCAGTGGGGCCGGGCAGCCTCCGCGCTCCGGCGGGCGGAGCGGTAGCGCTCCTGTTCCTGTTCCGGAACCGCCCGTAACACGGTCTGAACGCCCCCCAGCTCAATAACATCCCCAAACCGGACCGGGGCAGAGGTCTCCACCCGCTTTCCGTTGACGGAAGCGCCGCCCTTGGAGCCCAGGTCGTAGAGGGTCCAGCCCCCATCTTCGGAGCGGATGAGGGCGGCGTGCTGCCGGGATACGGTGGGGTAGTTGAGCACCACGTCGGAGCGGGAGGAGCGGCCCAGAATGTTTTCCCAATGGCTCAGGGGCTGAAGGGCCCCGTTGGGCAGGGCGAGCTGCGCCCACAGCTCGGGAATGTGGGGGACCGTGAGCAGGTCCCGTATGACTCCGGCCAGCATGAGCACCGCCAGCACCGGAAAGCAGAACCGGACCACCGTGGTGAACATCGCCCCCGCCTCGGGCGACGAAAGCAGCCATTCCAAGAAAACGCCCCCTTTCTGTTCTTTTTCTTGAAAGAAAAAGAACCAAAAAGAACTTCAAATTTAAATTTCACCGAATTAGAAACCACATAATGAATAAATTCTTCGATACAAGCAGGCTTACACTCCATACAGTTCAATATCATCAAAAAACCGTTGTTCAGCTTTCGTAGTCCTTCTGTCGAGGGCCCTCCCGACGTGTTTGATACCTATCGCCAAGCCGCCCATCGCGGGCGAAAAGAGAAGCGGCGGACCTCCGGAGGGCAACCGCCGTCCTGAAAGCCGCCGCAGTCCGCCAGCATAAAGTTCTTTTGCCTACTTTTCTTTCAAGAAAAGTAGGTCAAGAAAAGTAGGAAATTTCGCCGGCCAGGTTGGTGGAGAAGCAGCGGCGAACCTCCTCCAGGCTGCTGGTCTGGCCCAGAATCCACATGAGCTTGGTGACCGCCGCCTCTGTCGTCATATCGCCGGTCTGGATGACCCCCTGATCCAGCGCCTTTTGGCCCGTCTGGTACAGGGAAAAGTCGCTCCGCTCATAAAGACACTGGGAGCATACCACCACCGCAATCCCCGCCGCCGTCATCTTATGAAGCTTGGAAATCAGGTCCCGCCGGATGAAGTGAAGCCCGCCCGCGCCAAAGGCCTCAATGACAATGCCCCGGTAGCGCATACGCAGCAGCATGTCAAAAATCTCCGGGTTCAGTCCGGGCGTCAACTTGATGAGAAACACATCCCGGCACAGCCGGTTCCGCAGAACGCAGGGTTCTCCGTCATGGACGGGCTGAATGTGGAGATTCAGCCCGCTGCCGCTGACTGTGGCGGCCAGGGGCGCGTTCACGCTCTCGAAGGCGTCAAAGCCGGTGGTTTTGGTCTTCACCGCCCGGGTGCCCAGGATGATTTTCCGGTCAAAGGCCACAAAGACGCCGGGCACCCCGGAGGCCGCCATGGCCAGCGCTGCCCGCAGATTCTCCAGGGCGTCCGTCAGCGGGTGGTCAATGGAGAGCTGTGCCCCGGTCAGCACCACCGGGATGCCGATATGGAGCAGCATGAAGGACAGCACCGAGGCCGTATACGCCATGGTATCCGTGCCATGCGTGACCACAATGCCGTCAAAACGGTTTCGGGCCTCGTGAACGGCCCTGGCAATAACCTGCCACTCCTCCGGTTGGATGTTGGAGGAGTCCAGATGCAGAATGTCCCGCACTGTCAGCTCATAGTGATCCGCCATGGGGCCCAGCCGGTGGGCCATGGCGTCCCCGCCAATTCCCGGCGCCAGCCCCTCCACAGTGGGAATCGAGGCAATGGTTCCGCCCGTCGTCAGCAAAAGCAGCCGCTTCACGCCGCTTACCTCCTTTTTTCTGCCTCCTTTTCTTGAAGGAAAAGGAGGCAAAGAGCTTTAAACTGGTTCTATGGAAAGACGCTCTAAAGAGCGCGGTTTGAAGTTCTTTTCGGTTCTTTTTCTTCCAAGAAAAAGAATGGAAACTCAAGTTGTATAGGGCTTATTACTGCCGTCCAGGGTGGTGATGGTCACATCGTCCAGGGTCAGCTCCCGCTGGTAGGGGTTCAGCCGCTGGTTTACCATGTCCACCACCTCCTGGGGATACAGCGCCACATACCAGCCGCCGCCGTACTGAGCTGCGTAGTTGCCTGGCAGGGTGCCGCTGCTGATATCACTCATGTCCAGCCGGGTCAGCACCTGGTTGGCAAAGGCCGTCATGTTCCTGACCGAAAGATCCGTTTCCACATGGTCCATCACAATGCCCACCAGCTCCGGCACCTTCAGCGGATGGGCCAGCACCTGGGCCAGCACCGCCTTGATGAGCGCTTGCTGCGTCTCCATCCGCTTTTGATCGTTGTAGCCCGCGTTCACAGAGGGGTCGTTGTCGTGGCGGTAGCGGACCACTTTAATGGCGTCCGCCCCGCTGAGGCGGGTCATGCCCCGGTTAAAGTGAATGTGGAGCTCCTGACCCGGCGTGGGGTCGTCGTAATTCATATTGACCGGCACCTCAAAGTCCACGCCGCCCAGGGCGTCAATGCCCGCTACAAAGCCATTCAGGTCCACCTTGATATAGTAGTCGATGGGCACGCCCAGCAGCTTCCGAAGCTCCGCCTTGAGCTGGTCCACGCCGCCGTTGTTGTAGGAGCTGTTGATTTTCCGGATTTTCCCGCTGCTGTTGAGAATCATGGTGTCCCGCGGCACGCTCACCATGTGGACCTCCTGATTCACCGTGTCATACTGGACCACGATGATGGTATCCGTGCCCCCGTTGTTGTGGTCCGTGCCGCAGAGCAGAACGTTGTATACACCCTCCCTCCGCTGATGAGTCCCGGACGGTGACGGATTGGACGGCGTAAAAACGTCCTCATCTTCTCCGCCGGCATCTGGCAGCTCCGGCAGGGCGCTGGTCTCCTCCGGGAACAGCGGCAGGTCGGGCAGAACGGTCATATATTGATAAATACAGAATCCCACGACAATAAAGGCCGAGAGAATCACCAAAAAGCGATAAAACCGGGAAAATCCGCTCCGCTTTGGCTTCTTTTTCATCCGGCGGGGCTGCTGCTTGATACGAGAACCCACAAGGTTCCCCTCCTCTCTTGGGACAGTCTGAACAGGCGTTCACAGCTTGTCTGTAAATCAGCCAATATTCAGTATACCGGAGGAGACGGAATTCCACAAGAAAAAGTTTGCGCTGACAGAAAATCTTCACATCTCCTTTACATTTTCCAAAGCCCCGCCAGTGGAAGGCATGCCCTTTGCATCCATCCGAAGGGCGTCTACAGTTCCTCTCCCACCGTCAGCCTGTGTTCGGCCAGCGCGGCCTCGTCCATCCCGTGAGTCACCAGCAGCACCGGCAGGCCCAGGCTCCGGACGCCCTCCATCAGCCGGGCGCGGCGGGCCGGGTCAACCCCGGTGAAGGGCTCATCCAGCAGCAGAAGCTGCCGCCCCTTGGCGTAGGCCAGCGCCCGCGCCAGGGACAGCCGGCGGCGCATGCCGCCGGACAGAGATTCCGGATAGGCGCCGGCCTCCCCCTCCAGCTCCGCCAGGGCCAGCCATTGAGGGCCTTCCCTGTGCCGCTCCGGCGGCAGAACATCGGTAATCTGCTGCAAGGCGGTCCGCCAGGGCAGCAGCCGGTTTTCCTGAAACATCAGCGCCGCGCCGCCGGGCCGGACCCCTGTGACCCGGCCGGAAGCCGGATGCTCCAAGCCTGCCAGCAGGCGGAGTATGGTCGTTTTTCCCATGCCCGAGGGCCCGGTCAGAGCGGTGACGCCCGACTCCGGCACCCGGAGGGTCAGGCGGTCCAGCACCTGCTTTTCTCCGTAGAAAAAGGAGACGTTCTCCAGGCCAATCACGAACCCCGCCTCCTTTCCAGCTGCCGCAGTCCAGCGGACAGCGCCCGTTCCAGTACCAGAGACAGCAGCAGGACCACCAGAGTCCAGCCGAATAGGGCCGGGGTGTCCAGGCTGATTTTGGAGCGGTACAGCTCCGTGCCCACCGCCCAGCGGGGCTGGCAGAGTACCTCTGCCGCCACGCCGGACTTCCAGGCCAGGCCCAGCCCGTTGAGCACACCGCTGGTGAAGTAGGGCAGGACGGAGGGGATGTAAATCAGTCTCAGGGTTTTTCCCCGGGAAAAGCCGTAAGCCTGGGCCAGCTCCAGCAGCTCGGGGCTGGTTTCCCCGATGCCCCGGCGGACAGTCTCCCACACCACCGGAAGCACCATCAGGCCGGAGATGACTCCCGGCACCAGTCCGGTTCGGACCCAAAGGAGGACCAGCACGATAAAGGAGGCCACCGGCGTGGCCCGCACCACCCGAACAGCAGGGGAGAGGAGGAGGTCCGCCCCCTTGAACGCCCAGGTCAGGGCGGCCAGCAGGGTCCCCAGAGCCACGCCAACGGCCAGACCGGTAAAAATCCGGACCAGGCTGAGCAGGGCGCTGCGCCAGAAAAGGGCCGTGCCCGCCAGCTCTGCCAGCCGGCTGATCACCGCGAAGGGCGCGGGGAGGAGCAGCACATGGCCTTGGGCCAGGGCGGCGGTCCAGGCCAGGGCTTTCCCGGTATTCTGTGCGTTGGCCAGGGCCAGCCCTGTGGCGGCCAGCTGCCACACCAGCAGCCAGAACAGCAGCGGCAGCAGAATTCTCCTCAGCGGCTTCATAACTCACCTTCTTTTTTCTCTTCTTTTCTTGTAAGAAAAGAAGCCAGCTTGTCGAAAAAGAGGAAATTAAAAATAGAATGACAAAACTGCGAGGGCTTTGAGTGGGGGGATAGTGTGAAAGGGGGGCGAAGCCCCCGCTTTCGCGTGCAGTCACCCGCCCGCAGGCGACTGATTTCGTCAGAATGACGAAATCAGCTTCAGGCTGTCGACTTTGTCGACAGCCTGAAGCAAAAGAACTTCAAACTGCCTTCTTTGGTCAATTTCCGTCAGAATCAGTTTGAAGTTCTTTTCGTTTCTTTTCACTCTGAAAAGAGATCAACCCACGTAATAAAATGCGTCGTCGGGAATCGCGCCGCCGATGGATGTGGGATCGGCGGTATAGAGCATGCTCAGGTAGTCCTGAAGGGCGGGCTGAATCTCCGCGCCGGTGACACAGACCAGATTACAGTCCGGAATGGCCCGCAGGGCAATCTGCTCGTTGGCAGTGATTTCAAATTGGGCCACCATGGGAGCGGCCTCCTCCGGGTTCTCCTTCACGTAGTTGACCGACTCCCCGTATTCCTCCAGAAAGGCGGAAACCAGGTCGGGATGCTCCTCCAGGAAGCCCGTCCGGGCCACCACACACCCCATGGTCAAGACGCTCCCATTGGTGACGGAGCTGTTCCAGACCTCTGTCAGGTCCAGTGCTGCCCGCACGTCCGGATTCTTCATCTGTACCGCCGTGGCCGCGGGCACCGGCAGCATGCACACCTCCGCCTCACCGGAAGCCATTAGGGCTGTGATTTCATCCGCGGCCCGCCACTCAATGGTCACATCCTCGCCAGGGGTCAGGCCGTTCTGCTCCAGCAGGTAGTTCAAAACGTACTCCGGGTTGGCGCCCTGGCCGGTGGCATAGATGGTCTTTCCCGCCAGGCCGTCCATGGACTGGATGCTGTTTCCGTTTTCCAGCAGGTAAAGCACACCCAGGGTGTTTAGCGCGATGACCTTGATGCCGCCGTTGGTTTTCTGATAGAGGGACGCGGCCAGATTGGTGGAAATGGCCGCGATGTCCAGCTCGCCGTTGACCAGCTTTGGGACAATCTCATTGGCCGGGTCAGAGGCAAGCGTGACGTTATAGACCAGCGCGTCAGACGAAAGCTCATTGTCATAGAGCAGCTTAGCCGCGCCCACACCGGTGGGGCCCTTCAGCATGGCCAGATTGACCTTAACCATATCTCCGCCGGGGGTGGGCTCGGGCGCGTCTGTGGGCTCAGGCGAGGGGGTGGGTTCCACGGAAGCCGTGGGTTCTGTGGTGGGCGGGTTGGTTTCCTCCGCAGGCTTGGGGCCGCAGCCAGCCAGCAGAGTACAGGAGAGCGCCGCCGCCAGAGCGAGGGCTATGATTCGAGTTCGGTTCATAATATGATAACGCTTCCTTTCTGAGATGGATATCTATTCTCTTCTTTTCTTGCAAGAGCCTGTTTAACATCTCCGGGTGCGCCGGATGGGCCGGAATTTTTTCGTCCAGCAAGGAAAAAAGCGCAGGAATCCTGGAGTATTCCGAGCATGTTTGACGCCGCAGGACGGAAAAAGGCCGGTTCAGACGGTGCGTCAGGAGATGTTAAACCAGATCATAAGAAAAGAAGCAAAAGAACGTTAAACTGACGGGACCTTTGCACAAACAGGGGCTGGAGGTTCTTTTTGATTCTCTTCCTTAAGGAAAGAAGGAGCAGCCGCTATACAAGGGCCAGCCGGTCCCGGTCCATCACCCGGATGCAGCGGCCGGTACGGGTAAGGATCCCGTCAGCCGTCATGCTGTCCAGAGACCGGTACAGAGAAGCCCGGCCAATGTGAAGCCGGTCGGCCAGACCGCTCAGAGAGCAGTCCAGACGCACACATTCCCCCTCCAGCCGGGACAGCAGGTATTGGGCCACCTTCCGCCCGGCGCTGCCCGCAATAAGCGCGTCAATCTTCCCGCTGAGGAACCGGATACGCCCGCTGAGGTATCGGATATAATTTTCCGCCATTCTGGAGTCCTGAATCAGAAGCGACACCGCCGCCTGGGGGAAAAAGAGAATTCGTGCCTCCGTTCGGGCTGTGATGGTGGTCACATAGTCCTCGCACTCGTTGAACAGCGCTGCCCCGCCAAAGGCGTCCCCGGCGCTGAGCACGCTGACAATCATCACATTTCCCGGCTCGTTTTCCTTCGTCACCTCCGCCGCGCCGGACAGCAGAACCCCCATGCTCCGCTCGTACGTCTGGGGCGTATAAACCGTCTGACCCTTGCCATAGGTCCTCTGATAGCGGGGAACCCGCTCCAGCGCCTGAAGAAGCTCCGCCCGGCTCAGCCCGCGGAACAGAAACAGCTTGCCCAGCAGCTCCAATTCTGATGTGCTCCAGTCCAAAACTGCTCGCCTCTTTTGTCTCATTTGGTACATTTATCATAAAGGACCCTTGGCAAAATGTCAAGCATTCTTTTGCGGTATGGCGAAAGTAGATAAAAAATGTGGGGAAAGATTGGAGAAAATTTGCAGGACAGAAGGCCGAATTTCGTGATATAGTAGGAAGGATAAAAATTTTGACGAATGAGGAGGCGTTACAATGGCAGAGCAGAAGAAACCGCGGGGCGCGGACGACGATTATGCCCTTGAAGCGGTCCCAGCCGCAGCGCGAAAGGGCTTCTGGAGCATGTTTGTGGTCATGATGGGCTTCACCTTTTTCTCAGCCAGCATGAGCGTGGGGGCCAAGCTGGGCAACGGACTGGATTTGAGCGGCTTTGTGTGGGCCGTGGTCACCGGCGGCGTCATCCTGGGCGCGTACACCGGCGGGCTGGCCTACATCGGCTGCGACACCGGCCTGACCCTGGACCTGCTGGCCCAGCGCTCCTTTGGCGCCGCCGGGTCCAAGCTGGCCTCGGTGCTCATCGCCTTCACGCAGATTGGCTGGTTCGGCGTCGGCGTGGCCATGTTCGCCATTCCCGCGGCGGAGCTGCTGGGCGTCCGTCCAGTGCTTCTGGTGCTCATTGCCGGACTGTGCATGACGGCCTCAGCTTATTTCGGCATCAAGGCCCTCACCATTGTCAGCGCCATTTCCGTGCCGCTGATCGCCATTCTGGGTGTGTACTCCATGACCCTCTCCACCATTGAGGGCGGCGGGCTGGTGGCAATTTTCTCCCAGTCCTCCGGACAGCTGTCCATTCTGGCGGGCGTGGGGCTGGTGATTGGCTCCTTTGTCAGCGGCGGCACAGCTACTCCCAATTTCGTCCGGTTCGCGAAAAATAACGCGGTGGCTGTGTCCACCACGGTGATCGCCTTTTTCCTGGGGAATTCCCTGATGTTCGCCTTCGGTGCAGTGGGCGGCGCGTTCACGGGACAGGACGACATTTTTTATGTGATGATCGCCCAGGGGCTGGCTATTCCCGCTCTGGTGGTGCTGGGGGCCAACATCTGGACCACCAATAACAACGCCCTGTACACCGGCGGCCTGGGGCTGACCAATATCACCGGCCTGCGGCAGAAGCCCATGGTGCTGGTGTCCGGCGCGGTGGGCACGGTGGCAGCGATTTGGCTGTACAACAATTTTGTGGGCTGGCTGAATTTTTTGAATGCCACACTGCCGCCTGTGGGCATTATTGTCATGCTGGACTATTTTATGCACCGGGACGCCTATCGGGAAGGAGCTGCGCCCGCCCGGCAGGTGAACTGGGGCTCTATCGCGGGCGTGATTTTAGGCGCGCTGGTGGGAAATTTTGTGCCGGTAGGCATCACTTCCATCAACGCCATGATTGCCGCCGGCATCTGCTATCTTGCTGCGGACAAGCTGGTGTATGGGAAGAAGGGATAACCGTATCCATTCGGAACAACCGCCCTCCCTGCTGGAATCGCTGCAAGTTCCAGCTTGGCGAAACATCTCCTCTATAAAAAACGTTTGAAAGGCGGAATCAATCCATGCTGATTCAAAATATCTGTATTGAGAACGCGCCCCAGGTCTTGGACATTCGGGTGACTGGCGGCAAATTCGAGGAAATTGCCGCCGGCCTCACCCCACGTCCGGGGGAAGAGGTCATCGACGGCGCCGGCAGGCTGGCCCTGCCGCCCTTTATCGAGTCCCATGTCCATCTGGACACCTGCCTCACCGCCGGAGAACCGGTGTGGAACCAGTCCGGCACCCTATTTGAGGGCATCCAGTGCTGGAGCCAGCGCAAGGAGGCCCTCACCAAGCAGGATGTACGGGACCGGGTGCAGCGGGCGGTACGCATGCAGGCCCAGAACG
This sequence comes from Oscillospiraceae bacterium, assembly GCA_022793095.1. Taxonomy (GTDB): domain Bacteria; phylum Bacillota; class Clostridia; order Oscillospirales; family Oscillospiraceae; genus JAAWCD01. The sequence continues at coordinate 31,951 of JAAWCD010000002.1, forward strand.
GCGTGCAGTACGTCCGCACCCATGTGGACGTGACGGACCCCAAGCTCACCGCCATGGAGGCCCTGCTGGAGCTCCGGGAAGAACTGCGGGACACCATTGAAATTCAGGTGGTGGCCTTCCCCCAGGAGGGCATTGACTCCTTCCCCAACGGCCGGCAGCTGATGGAAGACGCGGTGAAGATGGGGGCCGATGTGGTGGGAGCCATTCCCCACTTTGAGTTTACGCGGGAATATGCGGTGGAGTCTCTGAACTTTGCCATGAAGCTGGCGGAGAAGTACGGCAAGCTGGTGGATGTCCACTGCGACGAGATTGACGACGAACAGAGCCGGGGGCTGGAGGTGCTGGCGGCCCGTGCCTACGAGTCCGGGCTGAAGGATCGGGTGACTGCCAGCCACACCACGGCCATGCACTCCTATAACAACGCCTATGTGACCAAGCTGATGCGTCTTTTGAAGCTGTCGGAGATCAATTTTGTCTCCAATCCCTTGGTGAACACCCATTTGCAGGGCCGGATGGACACCTATCCCAAGCGCCGGGGCGTCACGCGGGTGAAGGAGCTGCTGGCGGAGGGCATCAATGTGTCCTTCGGCCATGACGATATTTTCGACCCCTGGTATCCTCTGGGCACGGGCAATCTGCGGGATGTGGTCTTTTTGGGGCTTCACGTGTGTCAGATGATGGGCTATCAGGAGATTATGGACTCCTACAAGCTCATTTCCACCAACGCGGCCAGGACCCTGCATCTGGGAGAGTCCTACGGAATTAAGGCGGGCAATCCGGCCAGCTTTTTAATTCTGGAGGGGGAGAATTTTTACGACGCTCTCAACCGGAAAGGGGAAGTGCTCTATTCCTTCAAAAACGGACGGCTCATCGCAAGGGCGGAGCCCGCAGTCCGGGAAGTGCTGTTTTGAGTTCTTTTTCTCGAACGATTGAAGGACACTTGATTTTTCGCAGAAAAATCTTAGCGCCTGTTTCAGGAACCAGGAAAGATGAAATGCAAAACTGCCCCTGCCGCATAGCGGCAGAGGCAGCTTCAGGCTGTCGAAAACGCGACAGCCTGAAGCTGATTTCGTCATTCTGACGAAATCAGTCGCCTGCGGGCGGGTCACTGCACGCGAAAGCGGGGGCTTCGCCCCCCTTTCACACTTTCCCCCCACGCAAAGTCCTGGCCGTTTTGCCATCCTATTTTAACTTTCCTCTTGTTCGACAAGCTGAAACTGCCCCTGCCGCATAGCGGCAGGGGCAGTTTTCATCATCTTCTTCCCTTTTTCAGGTCCATCGCCTTGCGGACAGCACTCATAATGCCCTCCGCGTTCAGGTGATAGGCGGCCAGCACCTTGGTGGCCTCGCCGGATCGCCCGAACTGGTCATTGACACCGTGGCGCACCACCGGAACCGGGCAGACACTGGAAAGGTATTCACACACCGCGCCGCCCAGCCCGCAAAGCACATTAGCTTCCTCGCTGGTCACAATCGCGCCGGTCTCCTGTGCCGCCTTCAGCAGCAGATCCTCGTCCAGGGGCTTGATGGTGTGCATGTCAATGACCCGGACAGAAACGCCTTCGGCCTTCAGGGTATCTGCGGCCTTCACCGCCTCCTGAACCATCATGCCAGTGGCGGCCACTGTCACGTCGCTCCCCTCCCGGAGCACTGCGCCCTTGCCCAGCTCAAAGTGATAGCCCTCCACATCGTCGGTGATGGAGTCCACTGCCAGACGGCCCAGCCGCATGTAAACCGGGCCCTTGTGCTCCATCAGCGCCTGAACTGCCAGCCGCATTTCCGGCCCGTCGCAGGGACACACCACCATCATATGGGGAATGGCACGCATAATGGCAAAGTCCTCAATACACTGATGGGTAGCCCCGTCTTCTCCCACGCTCAGACCGCCGTGAGATCCCACAATAGTCACATTCATCTGGGGATAGGCCACGGAGTTGCGGACCTGCTCAAAGGCCCGGCCGGTGGCAAACATGGCGAAGGTGTTGGTGAACACCTTCTTGCCGCAGGCGGCCAGACCGGCGGCTACGCCGGTCATGTTGGCCTCGGCAATGCCCAGATTGAAGAAGCGGTCCGGGAATTTGCCGGCAAATTTCTTGGACATGGTAGATCCGGACAGGTCTGCGTCCAGTACCACCAGTTCCGGATACCGCTCACCCAGAGCGGCCAGCGCCTCGCCATAGGCAGCGCGGGTAGCAATGTGTTCCATGTTCCCCCTCCTCTCAGTTCGCGCCGGAAAGCAACGCGTCATACTGCGCCTGAAGCTCTGCCCGGCCCTGTTCATAAAGCTCGCCGCCGGGGGCCTTGCCGTGCCAGCCAGCCTGGTGCTCCATGTAGGAAACGCCCTTGCCCTTGACGGTCCTGGCCAGGATGACCACCGGACAGCCCTGGTTCTCTTTGGCGGTCTGGAATGCGGACTCCAGAGCGTTGAAGTCGTGGCCGTCCACCGTCAGCACCCGCCAGCCGAAGGACTCAAACTTTTTGTCCAGGGGCTCCAAAGGCATCACATCGCTGGTTTTACCGTCGATTTGCAGGCCGTTGACATCTACAATGGCGCAAAGGTTGTCCAGCCCAAACTTGGCCGCAGACATGGCTGCTTCCCAGACTTGGCCCTCGTCCAGCTCGCCGTCTCCCAGCAGAGTGTAGACCCGGTAGCCTTTGCCGTCCATTTTGCCGGCCAGCGCCATGCCCACAGCGGCGGAGATGCCCTGACCCAGGGATCCGGTGGACATGTCCACGCCGGGCACCTGGTGCATTTCGGCGTGACCGGACATGCAGCCGTCAATGGAGCGGAACATCTTCAGGTCCTCCTCGGGGAAATAGCCCCGCATGGCCAGGATGGGGTACAGGGCCGGCGTGCAATGGCCTTTGCTGAGGACGAAGCGGTCCCGGTCAGGGTCTCTGGGTTCGGCGGGGTTGACGCGCATCACGCCATTGTAGAGGAGCGTGACGATCTCCATGGCGGACAGAGAGCCGCCAATATGTCCGGAGGCGGCGCGATGCACCATCTCCAGGCCCAGCAGCCGGCCCTTGGCGGCCGTCACTGCCAGAGAGTGGATCTGAGACTGTTCCATGTTTTTCTCCCTTCTCTTCTTTTTCTTGAAAGAAAAAGAAGCAAAAAGAACGTTAAACTGTTTCCTTGTAAAGTTGAACCTGGTGGATATCGCCGTTTTAGGGAACCGCTGATTAAACCGGCGTGCGCGGATTGGCGCGCAAATTTTTTGGTGGGGACGCTGAATTGATCTGCTACCACATTAAACTTTGCAGCGGAGTTTTCCGTAGATAGTATTGAACCCAGTCAAATTTCTGCACCAATTCCTGTTGTTCCTCGGTCAGGTCTCCCCAGAAGGATCCGGATTCCAGATACCGGTCAGAGGAGGTGAACACGGGAACCGCTTCCTTCACCTCCTGGGAAAATTGAAGGAAGGAGGAGCCTGTCCACCCGCACTGCTCAAAGAGCTCGCTCATGAGGAAGCAGGGGGAGATGGCCGGCCCCTGGCCAACAAACCGCTCGTGGAGCGCCAGCTTGGCGGCATGGTTGCCCCAGATGAGGTAGGGGGTGGAGTAGTAGTTAAAGAACCCCTCTTCCGTGCCCAGGTCCAGTTCAATGCCAACCTCTTTATAGACGCTGTTGCCGTCTCCCAGCCATGGCTTATGGTCGCCAAAGACCACCAGCACCACCGGCTCTTCCAGCCGGTCCAGCTGCCGGACCAGCTCGGACAGGTGTTCCCCTGTCCGGCGGATTCCGTCCAGATAGTTGTTCAGAATGTTCTGTGTCTCCTCAGACCATCTGCACTTCCGGGGCATATAGTCTTCCCAGGTCGTGCCTTTCCCGGAATAGGGCCCGTGATTCTGATAAGTCACGTTGAAGGAGAACTGAGGGGCCTCCTGTACCAGGATGGACATCCGCTCTCCCAGGTGGGGCAGGAAAATGCCGTCGGAATGGTAGGGCGCTACCTGGGGATCAATCAGATCGCTGTAGTAGTTTTCAGAGAATAAATACTGGAAAAATCCCAGATTTTCATTCACATTGGTCCGGTTGTAAAACCAGCTGTAGCCGGGATGGCCTCCCTCTACCCAGTAGCCCTGCTGCCGGAAATACCAGGCATAGGACTGGGTGGGCGACCGGAAGGAACCCAAATCCGCGTATCCAGTGAGGAAGCACCGCTCCGTGTCAATGGTGCCCCCGGCAAAGCAGTTTGTCACCAGCGTGCCCGACCAGCTCCGATTCTGGAGGGCGTGAAACGCCTCATAAGCGGGCTCGGCAAAGGCCAGCTGCTCAAATTCCGTCAGGTCGCAGTAGGCCTCCAGCATAATGCCCAGCACACTGACCCTTTCCTCCTCCGGAATGTCCTCCCCCTCATACTCCGCCAGAATCTGCCTGGCCTTTTCCGGGCTGTACCCGGCTGGGGGATCGTCTCGGGCTGCTTTTGCCGAGTAAAGAAAGGGATACAAAAACCCCTTGGATTGATAGACCTGCGTGTCATTCCAAATGTTAATCAGCGCTTCGTTGGCTGTCTTCCGGTAGACCGCCGCGTTCTGATACACCAGCGGCCACAGGACCAGCGCCGCCAGCAGCAGCCCGGCCGCTCCCTTGGCCCGCGCCTTCCAATGGCTTTTCCAGTCCGGCAGCTTCCAACCGCCCAGCAGCAGGCTGGCCGCAGCCAGCGCCAGCCAGACCCAGATGGAGGTCCAGGCCTCGCCCGAAAGCTCAATGGTGTAATGGCCTGCCATGTTTCCCGCCTCGCCGGCCAGGGACAGGTCCTCCCACAGAAATGGGGTGCTCCGCAGGGCTAGCTTGATTTCGTTGATGATGGTGAGCGTCAGGGTCACGCCGCCGGAGAGGAGCACGCCAACCCAAGCCTGATTTGTGAGCACCCAGCACAGGGCAGCCAGCCAGAGCACTGGCAGCACGTTGAGCACCACCAGCAGCGGCACTGTAAAATAGCTTTGGAACATCTCCGGGCCAAAGGATCCAGGGGCAATCCACAGGGACAAAACGCCCACTGTGATGGCCGAAAGAACCAATAGGCCCGCAGTCAGTGCAGGCTGCAGCGCCTGGCCGGTCCGGGTGTTGGCCGATCTCCGGCCTGAGGCGCGCAGCCAGAGGTCAAGCGCTTTCCCAAGAGGCTTTTGTTCATTCAATACTCTAATTTCCTCCGCAGATAGGCTTCCAGTTCGTCAATGGGTACCCGCTCCTGCTCCATGCTGTCCCGTTCCCGGACCGTGACGCAGTTGTCAGCAGGGGTGTTCCCGTCGCCGGTGGTCTCAAAGTCCACGGTGACACAGAAGGGCGTTCCGATCTCGTCCTCCCGGCGGTAGCGCTTGCCGATGGAGCCGGCGTCGTCGTAGTCCACCATGAAATGCTTGGACAGCTGCGTGTAAATTTCCTGAGCCTTGGGTGCCAGCTTTTTGCTCAGGGGGAGCACGGCGCACTTGAAGGGGGCCAGGGCGGGATGGAGCCGGAGCACCACCCGGATATCGTCCTTGCCGTTCTTGTCCTGGCCGACCACCTCCTCGTCATAGGCGTCGATGAGGAAGGCCAGCGTGACCCGGTCCGCGCCCAGAGAGGGCTCGATCACGTAGGGAATGTAATGCTCGTTTTTCTCCTGGTCAAAGTAGGTCATATCCTTGCCGGAGGTAGTCTGATGGGCGTTCAGGTCAAAGTTGGTCCGGCTGGCCACGCCCCACAGCTCGCCCCAGCCGAAGGGGAAGACAAACTCGAAGTCGGTGGTGGCGTTGGAATAGTGGCTCAGCTCCTCGGGGTCGTGGTCCCGAAGACGGAGGTTTTCCCCCTGGATGCCCAGGCCCAGCAGCCAGTCATGGCAGAACTTCTTCCAGTAGGCAAACCACTCCAGCTCGGTGCCGGGGGTACAGAAGAACTCCAGCTCCATCTGCTCAAACTCCCGGGTGCGGAAAGTGAAGTTACCGGGGGTGATCTCGTTGCGGAAGGACTTGCCGATCTGGCACACGCCGAAGGGCAGCTTCTTCCGGGTGGTCCGCTGGACGTTCTGGAAGTTGACGAAGATGCCCTGCGCGGTCTCGGGCCGGAGGTAGACGGTGTTTTTGGCGTCCTCAGTGACGCCCTGGAAGGTTTTGAACATCAGGTTAAACTGACGGATATCGGTCCAGTTGTGCTTGCCGCAGGTGGGGCAGCAGATGTTGTGCTCCTCCACGAAGTCCTTCATCTGGGTCTGGGTCATGGCGTCAACGCTGTGGCCCAGGTCGAACTTGTTTTCCTGACACCAGTCCTCAATGACCTTGTCGGCGCGGAAGCGCTCCTTGCACTCCTTGCAGTCCATCAGGGGGTCGGAGAAGCCGCCCACATGGCCGGAGGCCACCCAGGTCTGGGGATTCATGAGAATGGCGGCGTCCAGGCCCACGTTATAGGGGTTTTCCTGGACAAATTTTTTCCACCAGGCTTTTTTCACGTTGTTTTTTAGCTCCACGCCCAGGGGACCGTAATCCCAAGTGTTGGCGAGGCCGCCGTAGATCTCGCTGCCCGCGAAGATAAAGCCGCGGCCTTTGCACAGGGCCACGATTTTTTCCATGGTTTTCTCTTGATTTTTCATGCTGCATCTCTCCTGTCTCCCCCATGGCGTGGGGGCGGTTTTGCCATATACAGTACCATTATATCCTACCTATGCCTGTTGTCAATCCGCAGGGGACCAAAAAACGACCTTTTTTCAGGGAATTCCATAGCAAAAAAGACGGAACCCGCTTTCTTGAAAGAAAGCGGGGCAAAGAACTTTAAACTGGCGGACTGCCATGCCCGTCAGGGGAGCGGTTTCCCTTGGGAAGGCCGGGCGGCTTCCTCCAAAGTCTGCTATGGGTGCGTTTGGAAGGGGCCAGGAAGCGTGGACTGATGGGTCTGGGACCTACGCACGCTCCTTCCTCCGAGCATAGAGCACATAATTGAACACCGCCCCTAGAATCAGCACATTCCCGCACAGGTAGAGCCAAATCATGAGGATGATGACAGAAGCCAGAGACCCGTAAACCAGAGAATAACGGGAGGACTGGCCAATGAACCAGGAAAAGAGAATAGAGGCCGCGGCCAGCAGCAGGGCGGTGAGGGCGGACCCAATCAGCACCGGCGGATGAGGCTTTTCTCTAGGTGCGGTGGCCCGGTAGAAGAGGGCCAGAAACAGAAACATCACCCCGCACAGCAGCCAGTAGCGCATCCAGGTCCAGCTTCCGGGAAAGGCGGAGATGTGAAGAAACTCCTTGATGGTGTTGAAGAACCAGCTTCCAGTGAGGATGACCGCAATAGAGGCGTACATGATAAGGAGAAAGGCAGCGGAAAAGACCACCGAGGCCAGAATGGTCCAAAGGCCCGGAAAGGCGGGCTTCCGGTAGATTTCGGAGGTGATGTTCATCAGCGCCCGAAAGGCGGCGGAGGAAGAGGTCAGGGTCATGATGAGCCCGCCCCAGAAGAGGGCTCCGGACTGATTGCCGCTGATGTAGGTGACGTAATCGCCCACCACCGCGGCGGCCTGGACCGGCATGACGCTCTCCAGCACCTGAAGCAGCTTTTCCACATCCAGATGGAGCATGCCCACAATGGCGTTGACCATGATGAGCAGGGGAAACAGGGACAGCACCAGAAAATAGGCCAGCTCCGCGGCGGACCGGGAGCCCCGGCGGTCCAGGAAAACCTGGGCAATGTCCAGAATGAATTTGACCGGACGGCATTGGATCAGCTTTTTCATTCCCAACCGGCTCCCTCCATTGTTTTTTGTGTGATCGCTTTTCATTATAGCGTGGGAACAGAGAAAAAACAAGGCGAACGGGGGAGCGGACTGCCCCGCAGTCCGTTCCCCCGCAAGCATTATTCCACCGATTTCAACGACTCCACCATGTCGATCTTCCTGAGCTTCCGGTTGGCGAACAGGTTGACCAGCATGGAGAACAAAACCGTCAGCCCCACTGCATAGACATAGCTGATGGGCCGGGCGGACCGGCCGAACATCACCATGTCCACCTCCACCGTGAGCACCAGCCACTGGTGCAGGAATTTGCCTATCACAAGCCCCAGCGCCACGCCGAAGAAGGTGAGCAGCACATTTTCCCGGTACACATAGGCCCCCATCTCCCGGTCGTTGAAGCCCAGCACCTTCAGTGTGGCCAGCTCCCGCATCCGCTCGGTGATGTTGATGTTCGTCAGGTTGAACAGCACCACAAAGGCCAGCGCTGCCGCGCACACGATAATCAGCACCACCGCATAATCCACGCTCTCCATGGAGGAGCTGAAGGTCCGCCGGGTGTTCTCCATCCGGGTCACTGACGTGACTCCGTCCAGAGCGATCAGCCCCGAGGACACCTGAGAGGACAGCTCCTCTGTGTTCTCCGTGTAGGAAATCAGAATCACGTTGTCCTCTGCCGCCTCGCCGAACAGCTCCTGATAATAGGCGTCGGTGAGATAGGCGTAGTGCATGATGTACTGTTCGGTCAGAGCCCCGATTTCCGCCTCCGCCCGGTGGTCGCCGTTGACCAGCGTAACCGTGTCGCCAATGCCCACGTCCAGCAGCTCCGCCAGCTTCTCCGTCATGAGCAGGCCCCGGTCCGGCAGGGAAACCGGCGCGTGGTCCAGCCGGGTCCGCAGCTTCACAAAGCCCTCCAGCTCCGCGCCGCTGCCCACCACAATCAGATTTCCGTCCATGGTGCGGGCAGCGCCCTCAAAGTCCACCGCCGTCTGGTTGCAGGCCCGCCAGCGGGCCACCCGCTCGTCCTGGTCCAGCCAGTCCGCCACCTCCGCGAACTCTTCCTCGTCCCATTTGTTGACCAGCGCGGCCTGGGCGTGGTATTCGTAAAGCTCATCATACTGAATGGCCATGATGTCCAGAATAGAGTCCCGTATACCGAAGCCGGTCACAATCAAGGCCGTGCAGCCCGCGATGCCGATGACCGTCATCCAGAACCGGCGCTTGTAGCGGAACAGATTCCGCACCGTCACTTTGTGGGAAAAGGACAGCCGCTTCCACACAAAGCCCACCCGCTCCAGCAGCACCCGTTTGCCCGCTTTGGGTGCCTTGGGCCGCATGAGGGAGGCGGGACCGGCCCGGACCGCGTTCAGAGCCGCCGCCAGCACCGCCACTGCGGTACAGCCCACCGCCGCCAGCACCGCCGCCCCGCAGATCCCCGGCTGGAAGGCGAACACCAGGCCGGGAATATTGTACATAATGCGCCAGGCGCGAATGATAACCCAGGGAATCAGGGTGCAGCCCACCGCCAGGCCCGCGATCCCGCCGGACACAGAGGCCAGCAGTCCGTAGCCCACATATTTCTGGGCGATGTCCCTCCTGGAGTAGCCCAGGGCCTTCAAGCAGCCGATCTGACTGCGCTGCTCCTCCACCATCCGGGTCATGGTGGTCAGGCACACCAGCGCCGCCACCAGGAAGAACAGCAGGGGAAACACAGAGGCCAGATTGCCCATCCGCTCCGCGTCCTGCTGGTAGCTGACAAAGCCAATGTTGGCCTTCCGGCCCAGCAGATACCATTCGCAGTCGTCCAGGCCGTTCACCTTCCGCCGGGCGTCCCGCAGCTCGCTTCGGGCGTCCGCCAGCCCGGTCTGGGCCTCCGCCTTGCCGTCCTCGTACTCCAAGAGGCCGCCGGCGTACTCCTGTTCGCCGTCCTCCAACTCTACCTTGGCGTCCGCCAGCTCCTTTCGGGCCTTGGCCGTCTCCTCGGCCAGCTCCCGCCGGCCGTCCGCCAGCTCCACAAGGCCGTCGTTGTACTCCTTCCAGCCGTCGTCCAGTTCCTGCCGGGCGTCCAGGAGCTCCTGTTTGGCGTCGTCCAGCTCCTTCCGGCCGTCCAAAATCTCCTGTTTGGCGTCATCCAGCTCTTTCCGGCCATCTTCCAGCTCCGCCCAGCCGTCATCCAGCTCTTTTTTCGCGTCAGTCAGCTCCTGGTCCGCTTCCGCCAGCTCCCTGGCCGCTTCGTCCAGCTCCCGCTTTCCCTCCGCCAGCTCGACTTCTCCGTCCGCCAGCTCCTGCTTGGCGCTGTCCAGCTCCTGTTTGGCCTCCGTCAGTTCTTCCGCGCCGGCCTCCAGCTCCTCCTTGGCCTCCCGCAGCTGCCGCCGGGCCTCCGCCAGCTCTTCTTCGCCGGCCTCCAGCTCCTCCTTGGCCTCGTCCAGCTGCTTTTTGGCTTCCGCCAGCTGCCGCCGGCCCGCCTCGTACTCGTCCGCGCCCGCCTGATATTGGGCGTAACCGGCGCTGTATTCCCGCTCGCCCGCGTCCAGCTGAGCGCGGCCCGCAGCGAGTCCCTGTTCGATTTGTGTGATGCCGCTGGAAATCTGGTCTACATAGCCCTGAGCCTGGGCCACTCCGGCGCTGGCCTGGTCCACATAGCCCTGGGCCGCGGCCACAGCCCCTACAGCCGCAGCGTAGGCCGGATCCGACGGGTCCAGACTGTTCAGATAGTCCTGCGCCTGGCTCAGCCCCGCTTCTGCCTGGGCCAGTCCTTCCTGCGCCTGGCTTAACCCGGTCTGGGCCAGGGGCAGCTGCTCCCGCAGGCTGCTCAGCTGGGCCTCCGCCCCGGCGGTCTGAGCATGATACTCCGCCCAGCCCGCGTCCAGCTGAGCACGGGCGTCCTGCAGCTGCCGCCAGGCGTCATTCAGCTGGGAATCCGCGCTGGACAACTCCCGTTGTCCCTCCTCGTATTCCTTCCGTCCGTCGTTGTACTCCGCCCAACCGTCCTCCAGCTTCTTGGCGCCGTTCTCGTAGTCTCTCTGACCGTCATAGTACGCCTTCCAGCCGTCCTGGATCCTCTTGAGGCCGTCCTCATACTCCTGTACCCCGTCAGCATACTCCTTCCAGCCCTCCTCCAGGTCCTTCTTTCCCTGCTCGTAGTCCCGAAGGCCCTCGGCGTACTTGACCCGGCCGTCCTCGTACTCCCTTACGCCCTCCAGGTACTTCTGCTCGCCATCCTTCCACTCCGCCAGGCCCCCGGCGTATTCCGCCTCGCCGTCCTCATATTCCTTGAGGCCATCGGCGTACTCTTTTTCGCCGTCCTCGTACTCCAAAAGGCCGTCGGCATATTCCTTCTCGCCGTCCTCCAGCTCCACCTTGGCGTCCGCAAGCTCCTGCTCTCCGCCGGCCAGCTCCCGTTCCGCGTCCGCTGTTTCCCGCCGCAGGTCAGCCCAGCCCTGGTTGTATTCCTTCCACCCGTCGTCCAGCTCCTGCCGGCCATCCGCCAGCTCCTGCGCCGCGTCCGCCAGCTCCTGGTTCACCTCGGCTTCCGCGTCGTCGTATTCCTTTTGGGCGTCCGCAAGCTTTTCCTCTGCCTCCTCCCGGATATCCTCGGAGCGAAGCCGGGCCCGCCCGTCGCCGAAGGCCTCGTTTTCATCCACCCAGCGGTCCACCAGCGCTTCGTAACCGTCGGAGTAGGCGTTCCGCTCCTTGGCCCCCTCCAGGGTGGCGTAAGCCTCGGTGTAGGCCTCCATGTCGAAGGCGTCCTTGGGCAGCAGAACAAAGCAGGACACATGCCCCGTGCCCAAAGAGGAGCTGCCCCGCTGGATGGATAAGTACAGGGGGGATTGACAGGTTCCCACCACCGTGAAGGACTCCCGAGTCAGAGCGTCCTCATAGGTTCCGGTCCCGGTGTTGATGGTGATGGACACGCCCAGGTCCGCCTCCATGGCCTCCAGCAGGGATTCCTCGGTCAGGCATTCGCCGGGGTTTTCCGGCAGGCGGCCCCGAATCAGGTTGGGCTGATTGAGGCCCTGTTCGCTGAGGGATACCACCTTGACCGCCAGGTCGTTGTCCCCCACGGGCACCAGTCCGTCGGCGGTGTAGGCTCCCTCTGCGGCGAGCACGCCGGGCCGGGCGGCCAGGGCGTCAATGTCCTCCTGGGTGATGCCCAGCGTGGCCATAATTTGAATGTCCATCATGTTCTGCCGGTCCAGGTAGGCGTCAGCGGTGGCCTCCATGTCCGGGGCGGTGGTCCTCAGTCCGGCCAGAAAGGCCACGGCCAGTGCCACCAGCACAAAAATGGAAATGAAGCGGCTCCGGGTCTTGCTGATTTCCCGGAACAGATCTTTTTTCAGCGCCTGTTTTGCCATGCTGTCACCACTCAATCTCTTCCACCGGGGTGGGGTTGCCGTTGAGCTCCATAGCGGCGACCTTGCCGCTATGGATGTGGATGACCCGGTCGGCCATGGGGGTCAGCGCGGTGTTGTGGGTGATGACCACCACAGTGACGCCCTTCTGGCGGCAGGTGTCCTGCAAGAGCTTCAAAATGGCCTTGCCGGTCACGTAGTCCAGGGCGCCGGTGGGCTCGTCGCAGAGAAGGAGCTTGGGGTTTTTGGCCAGGGCCCGGGCGATGGCCACCCGCTGCTGCTCGCCGCCGGAGAGCTGGGCGGGGAAGTTGTTCTTCCGGCCGGCCAGCCCCACATGGTCCAGCACACCGGCGGCGTCCAGAGGGTCCCGGCAGATCTGGGCGGCCAGCTCCACGTTTTCCAGGGCGGTCAGGTTCTGGACCAGGTTGTAGAACTGGAAAACGAAGCCGATATCATACCGGCGGTAGTTGGTCAGCTCCTTGGCGTTGTACCGGCTGACCTCCGCGCCGTCCACCAGAATCGCGCCGGAGGTGGCGGAGTCCATGCCGCCCAGAAGGTTTAGCACAGTGGTCTTGCCCGCGCCGGAGGGGCCGACGATGACCACGAACTCGCCCTTTTCCAGGGAAAAGGAGATATCCTCCACCGCAGTGATGGTGACCTCTCCCATTTGATATTGTTTTACAACATGTTCCAGTGTAATAAATGACATGTGATTCGCTCCCGTACCGTTTTTCTCCACTTTTTCTTGAAAGAAAAAGTGGCAAAAAGAACTTTAAGCTGATTCTTGCAAGAAAAATCAAGGCTTACAGATTTTTTGGGCGGGGGAATAAGAGCCTATCCCAGAATTCGGCGTGCACAGATTGCGCCGTCAGATTTTTCGTCAAGGGACGCCAAATGTGAACTGTTTTTGAACACCTGTTGATTTTTCAACTGGAATCTATTATAGTAGAACGACAGATAAATTCAATAGGTAATGTTTGAATTTTTTATGTCTGGCGCCACAGGTGAGATGCGATTTGTCCGATAATGAACAGAAGGGAACAATTTGTTGAATGGAGGGTTGTCCATGCCTGGGGAAGGGGAAGACCGCCGGGTCCGAAAAACGAAAGCGTTGCTGCGGGAAAGCCTGCAAAGGCTGTTGTTGGAAAAGCCGCTGCGGGAGATTACGGTTAAGGAGCTGACGGAGGCGGCGGATGTAAACCGGGGAACGTTTTACAGCCACTACCGGGATATTTATGATTTGCGGGATCAGATTGAGGAGGAGCTTTTCCGGGAATTTGTGTCGATGATGGACAGCTATCCGGCGGACAAGCTGCGGCGGGGCCTGAGACCGATTTTGACAGATGTGTTCCGGTTCATCCTGCGAAACGCGGGGACGGGCGCGGTTTTATTTGGACCTGCCGTTTATAGCGGGTTTCTGGACCGGATTAAGGCGGAGCTGCACCGCCGGGTGGGGGAGGAATGGCAGGGGCTGTATGGGTTTCAGGGCTCCGCCCAGTGGAATTATTATCTGGAATTTGTGGTGGCAGGCTGCATCGCGCTGCTCCAGACCTGGACAGGGAAGGGAATGAGGGAGACGCCGGAGGAGATGGCCGCCATGGCGGAGCGGTTTATTCTGTTTGGATTGCGGGAGTAGTGGTTTGGCAGGGTGGTTCCCTGATTCTCTGGTTTACGAATATGGACCGATATGATATGATGGAATTACAAGGAGGCGTGCCCTTTGAGCATCCCGACAATGGAAGAATTAACGGAACTTTCGGAGTCTGTCCCCACCACGGATCAGATTCAGGACTATCTTGGGAATATGCTGAATAACCTGTTTCCCGCCATTATCACCCTCGTCTTCTGCGTTTTGGTTTCCAAGGTGATTTTGAGCTTTTCTGACCGGCTGATGCGGCGGATGTCCGCGGAACCGACCCTTGGCAAGTTCATTCGCGCCGTACTTCGGGTTATCCTCTGGCTGCTGACAGCCATTATGGTAGCGGACAAGCTGGGGATTCCCACCAGCTCCATGGTGGCCCTGCTCAGCGTTACCGGCCTGGCTGTGTCCCTGGCCCTCCAGAACACCCTGTCCAATCTGGCGGGCGGCATTCTTCTGCTGGTGACCAAGCCTTTTATGGTGGGAGATTACATCTCTGCCGGTGGGGTGGAAGGTACGGTGCTGGAGGTCGGCCTGGTCTACACCAAGGTCAACACCGTGGACAATAAGCGCATTTCTATCCCTAACAGCGACATTTCCGGCGCTAAAATCATCAATTGCTCCACGGAAGGCCGCCGGCGGGTGGACCTGGTGATTTCCGCCTCCTATGACGCGCCGGTGGAGACGGTGAAAAACGCCCTCCGGGAGATCATTGCCGGTCATCCTCTGGTGCTGCCCGACCCGGAGCCCTTTGTCCGGCTTTCCGCCTATCAGGACAGTTCTATTGCCTATACGGTCCGGGTCTGGACCAATAATTCCGATTATTGGACCGTTTATTTTGACATGCTGGAGCAGGTCAAGACCACCTTTGACAAGTACGGCATTGAGCTGACCTATAACCATTTGAATGTGCATCTGATGGACAAGTGAGGAACAGCAATGGATTTAAACAGCACGGAGCAGATGACCGGTCAGGAATATAATGAGCTTCGGGTAAGCGTGGGGTGGAATCCGCTCACCGATGGGCAGGCGGAACGAGGAATCCAACATACCACATTTTTGACGGCGGTCAGAGATAGCGGCAGAATTGTTGCCATGGGCAGAATACTTTTCGATTTCGGATATACGGCCTACCTGGGAGATGTCCTCGTCCGTCCGGAATATCAGGGGCAGGGCATCGGCAGTCAGGTTGTGGAGGGTCTGATCGAGAGAACCATGGCCGCGGCCCAGGAGGGAGATCGAATCATATTCATTTTGGGCGCGGCGAAGGAAAAGGAAGCCTTTTACGAAAAGCTGGGGTTCCGCCGGCGGCCCAATGAATGGTCCGGCGCAGGAATGTCCATGTGGCGCACAAAGCAGCCTTCCGGCCCGAGAGACTGATTGGCACAAAAAAACTGGCATCCGAACAAAATTCGGATGCCAGCCTCTTTATTTCGGCATGTTCAGCCCGTGGATGAAGCCGTCCAGACGGCTGGACAGCACATCTCCGCCGATAATCGTCCCTTGGTGCACTAGAAGCCCGGCCTGCACGCCGGTTTCCCCGCTGGGATAGTTGGTGATTTCGTAGCAGTACCGCTTCACCCGCTTGCCCCGGTAGCGCTTCAGGTCAAAGCCCTGCTGCTCTTGAAGGGTCAGATATTCCGTGTAGGTTTCATCAAACTCCTTCGGAATCAGCAGCTCCTCAATGGACACCGGGTCCGGATTGACCGTCCAGCCGAAGGATTCCAGGTAGGCGATCCGGGCGGCGTCATCCCCGCCGTCAACCTTGGCCTCACCCATCACAGCGGCGGCGGGCCCCAGGCCCAGACAGCCCGCGCCCAGCAGCAGCGCACAGAGAAGCACCGCCCCGCCGCAGCACCAGCCCAGGATTTTTTTGCGCTGCACCTTCGCGGTTAAGATAAACACGACGCAGCCCCCCTTTCTTTCTCAACATAATTATGACAGGAGGGGGAAGGATATGCTTGGAATCTGCCTTGGTTTGTGGTAAAATGCGCTTTGCACGCCAGATTGGAAAAGTCTTTTCCAGCGTGGGAACTTTCTTCCCTCCGATACGTCTAATCCTCTGAACCCAGGCAAGTAAAGCCGCCTGGGCCGCATGACTTCCAGGGAACCACGGATCGCGAACGTCATCGGAACCAAAAATCCTACCACTACTTACAAAAGGAGCGAACATTTATGACACACCGTAAAACCTCACTGGTCCTTGCGGCGCTTTTATCCCTGTCCCTTCTGACCTCCTGCGGCGGGCAGAGCCCCCAGGAGACGGACAATTCCGGCGGCTCTGTCCCCCCGGCCGCCTCGGTGGAACCCACCCAGCCCCCCGACACCCCCGCGCCGGCCCTGCCGGACACTCCCGCGCCCACAGAGACCCTCCCGCTGGAGACGGATGCACCCGCTGAAACGGCGCCTGTGGAGACCGCTCCGGCAGAGGACGGTGAAATTCGCTTGACCCTGAACAAGACGGATGTGACCCTGTACGCGGCCGGGAAAAGCTTCACCCTCAAGCCCAAGCCGGAAGGCGTGCCGGAGGGCTCTGCACTGGCTTTGAGCTGGTCCTCCAGCGACGAGTCGGTGGCCAAGGTGGAGAGCAGCGTTGGCGGTCTTTCCGCGGTTGTCACCGCCGTAGGACCGGGCACCGCCACCATCACCGCCAGACCGGTCAATTCCACGGCAGTGGATGATCCGCTTACCGTGAGCTGCATTGTGCGCTGCCGCTGGACCGAGGAGAGCCCGGAGCCTTCCACGCCCGCTGTGACCCCCACCTCCGCACCGGTGGAAACGCCTCCTGTGGAGACCGCGCCCCCCACCTCCGCACCGGTGGAAACGCCTCCTGTGGAGACCGCGCCCCCCACCTCCGCGCCGGTGGAAACGACTCCTGTGGAGACCGCGCCGCCCGCGCCTGCCTCCGCCGATTTGACCAAGTTCTACGAGAATACAATGAGCAAGTATGAGTTTGGCTTCCTGGAGCTGGCGGATGCCGGGCTTGTGGACAATTTTTATTCCGGCCTGAGCGGCATCCCTACGGAGCAATGTCTGGTGTACATCTGTATGATGAGCATGAACAACGGTGAATTTGTTCTGGTTCAGGTAAAGGACAGCGGCGATGTGCCCGCCGTCAAGGATATTTTGCAGGCGCGGGTTGACAGCATGGTGGACGGCGGAGCCTGGTATCCTGCTGCCATAGAGCAGTGGGAGCTTAATTCCCGCGTGGTTTCCAATGGGAATTACGTCATGATGGTGGTCCACGAGAACGCGGACAGCATCGTTTCCGAGTTCAACACGTTTACCAGCTGAATGAAATATGATTCTCTCAGCACCTTCACCGCTGGATTTTCTAAACTTTTCATCCCTGCCTGCCTTCGCACCATCACAAATCCATAAACACAAAAGGGGGCCCCTCTGTGGTCTTTTCCAGCCTTTATTTTCTGTTCCTCTATCTTCCGGCAGTGCTGGCGGCCTACTATCTGGCCCCGCTCCGGTGGCGAAACGCTGTTTTGCTGGTCCTCAACCTCATCTTCTACGGCTGGGGTGAGCCGGTCTATATCCTCATCATGTTCGCCTCCATCGCGATCGACTACACCCATGGCATGCTTGTGGCCCGCGCCAAGCAGCACGGCAACGACAAGGCCGCACGGCTGGCCGTGGCCTCCTCTGTCATTTTCAATCTGGGCCTCCTCTTCTTCTTCAAGTACTGGGACTTTATCGCTGGAAGCCTGCCGGCCATCGGCCTGGGCTTCATGCCCAAGCTGGGCCTGGAACTGCCCATCGGCATTTCCTTCTACACCTTCCAGACCATGAGCTACACCATCGACGTCTACCGGGGCGATGCGCGGGAACAGCGGAACATTGTCACCTTCGGCACCTTTGTCACCCTGTTCCCCCAGCTCATCGCCGGCCCCATCATCAAATACAAGGACCTGGACGGCCAGCTGGAACAGCGGAACCACACGGTGGAGCGCTTTGCCTCGGGTATTCAGCGTTTTATGGTGGGCCTGGGCAAAAAGGTCCTGCTGGCCAACCGCCTGGGCGCCCTGTGGGATGTCTATCTGGCCACGCCAGGCGCGGATCTCACCACCCTTGGGGCCTGGCTTGGCATTTTGGCCTTTACTCTTCAGCTCTACTTCGACTTCTCCGGCTACTCCGACATGGCTATCGGCCTGGGCCGGATGCTGGGCTTTGAGTTTCTTGAAAACTTCAACTACCCCTACCTTGCCAAGTCGGCCACCGAATTCTGGCGGCGCTGGCACATTTCTCTGGGGACCTGGTTCCGGGAATACCTCTACATCCCCTTGGGCGGAAACCGGGTGGGAAAGGCCCGGCTGGTGTTCAACCTGATGCTGGTCTGGGCGGCAACCGGAATCTGGCATGGGGCCAGCTGGAATTTCTTGATTTGGGGCCTCTTTTACGGCGTCATCATTTTAATCGAAAAGCTGTTCCTGCTCAGGCAGCTGGACAAACTCCCCGGCTGGGCGGGCCATGTGTACGGTCTGTTTGTGGTCATGGTGGGCTGGGCCATTTTCGCTGTGGAGGACTTCACCGCCCTGGGCCTCTACTTGAAGGCCATGTTCGGCTTCGGGGCGGGGCTGATGGACAACACATGCCTGTACTATTTCCGGGATTATCTGCCCACCCTGGTTTTGGCGGCAGTGGGTTCCACGCCTGTGGTGGCCGCATTGTGGCGGAAGCTGCCGGAACGGGCTTGGAAGGCCGCTCTGCCTGTGCTGATTCTGGCGGGTCTTATCTGGTCCACCGCCTATCTGGTGGATGGGAGTTACAATCCCTTCCTCTATTTCCGTTTCTAAAGGAGGCGCGCCCATGTCCAAACGGTATTCCATCTTTTTAACTGCCCTGTTCTGCCTGTTTCTCTTCGGTTTCGGTGCGCTCCATCTCGCCCTGCCGGACCGGACCTTCTCCGAGCAGGAAAACCGCAACCTCGCCCAGTTTAAGGCCCCTACGGCGAAAACTCTGCAATCCGGCAAGTTTATGGAGGATTTTCAGGACTATGTCACCGACCAGTTCCCTCTGCGGGACAGCTTTGTGGCCCTGAAGGCCCTCACAGAACGGGGGCTTGGCAAGCGGGAGAACAACGGGGTCTATCTGAGCCGGGACGGGCAGACCTTATTCGCCCAATTTACCGCGCCCTCCAAGGATGATTTGGCACAGCGGGTCGGTTATGTCAACAAGCTGGCGGATAATCTCTCTGTTCCCGTCTATTTTTCCCTGATTCCGGACAAAAGCCGGTTGTGGGCGGACCGCCTGCCGGCCAACGCGCCTCGGGTGGACGACGGCTCCACCATCGCCGCAGCGGAACCCCTTTGCTCGGATCAGGTTTGTTGGATTGACCTGAGCGGCGCCCTGCATGGGGATGACATTTTCTACCGCACAGACCACCATTGGACCACAATGGGCGCTTACCAGGGCTATCTGGGGCTTTCCTCCGGCATGGGGGGATCGGGGGCGGTATTTGATTATCCCTATGTTCTGCGGTCTGACTCCTTTTACGGAACCACCTGGTCTTCCTCCGGCGCATCCTGGGTGAAGCCAGATGAACTGTACTCTGTGATTCCCGAGGGCGGGGAGTACGGCAGAATCACCGTTACTTCTTACCGGGACGGCGCGCCGGAGGCGGGAAGCCTCTATGATGAAAGCTTCTTGGAGAAAAAGGACAAGTACTCCTTCTTTCTGGGGGGCAATCAGCCCCTGTGCGTCATCTCCAATCCGGACGCCAAGGGCGGGAAGCTACTGGTGGTGCGGGACTCCTATTCCGACGCTCTGGCGCCCTTCCTGGCACTGGAATTTCAGGAGGTTCACCTTTTTGACCTGCGGTACAACCGGACTTCCCTCAAGCAGTATGTGGAGGAAAACGGCATCGGCCAAGTGCTGGTCCTCTACTCCCTCGCCAATTTTACAACCGACGGAAACCTGTTCCTTCTGGGACGGTGACAAAAGCCCGGCAGCCAATTGACTGCCGGGCTCAGGCTGTCGAGTTTCTCGACAGCCTGAAGCTGATTTCGTCATTCTGACGAAATCAGTCGCCTGCGGGCGGGTGACTGCACGCGAAAGCGGGGGCTCTGCCCCCCTTTCACACTATCCCCCCACTCAAAGCCCTCGCAGTTTTGTCATCCTATTTTTAATTTCCTCTTTTTTGACAAGCTAAGCCCGGCAGTCAATTGACTGCCGGGCTTTTTCACATGTGACGCGATTCTAGGTCCGCTTACCAGACTGGGGAAAAGGCCCTTCTCCCAAAGGGCGCCGCACTTACACCCGATTAAAGTTCTTTTGCCTACTTTTCTTTCAAGAAAAGTAGGATTAAACCGTGCCTGGCTTGCCGCCGCCCTCCGGGCGGGGCTTACGGTGGCGGGGACGGTGGCGGCGGTGATGATCGTCGCTCCGGCTTTCTTCCCGGTTCTGGCGGAGAGCTTCCTCCGCCGCCTTGGGCTGACGGTTCCGGGCGGGCTGTTGGCTGGCGGCCTCCGGGTGGGCGGTCTCCTCCTGTTTGGACCGGCCGCCGGTTGGCCGCTGCTGGGGGCGGCGCTGCTGCTGTTGACGGTTCCGGCGGCGCTCCTCGTTCGCCTGAGCGCCTTCCTCCTGGGAAGCCGCCGGTGGCGCAGAGGCCCCAACTGTGGGCCGCAGGCGGGGCGCAGGCCGCTCGCTGGGCTCCGGAAGCTCGTAGCCCTCCGGCCGTTTGCCCTTGCCCGACCGGACCACGCAGATCTGGTCACAGCCGAAGCATCGGGGCTGCTCCGGTTCCTGGTCCAGGCGGACCTTCACCGTCTCCCGCAGCAGGTTGACCTGGCTGACCGTGCCCACGCCTTCTGGCGTCTCCACCAGAGAATCCATTTTTGGCACCCGCTTTACCGCGTCCTCATAGGCGTCCTGCTCATATTTCAGACAGCACATCAGACGGCCGCAGGTGCCGGAGATCTTGGAGGGATTGAGCGAAAGGTTTTGCGTTTTGGCCATTTTGATGGACACCGGCTGAAAGTCCTCCAGGAAGGAGGAGCAGCAGAAGGGACGGCCGCAAATGCCAATACCCCCCAGCATTTTCGCCTCGTCCCGGACGCCGATTTGACGCAGCTCAATGCGGGTCCGGAACACTGAGGCCAGGTCCTTGACCAGCTCCCGGAAGTCTACCCGGCCCTCGGCGGTGAAGAAGAAGAGAATTTTATTGCCCTCAAAATTGTATTCTACGTCCACCAGCTTCATTTCCAGCTGGTGCTCCAGGATTTTCTGCTGGCAGATGACCCCTGCTTTTTCCTCTTTTTTGTGGTTTTCCTCCACCTTCTTTTCGTCCTCCGGCGTGGCAATCCGGAGCACCGGGCGCAGGGGTGCGAGAAGGGCCATTTCGTCCACCATGGTGTTGCCCTCCGTACACTCGCCGAACTCCACACCTCGGGCGGTCTCAATGATGACCTTTTCTCCCGGCTCCACCTTCAGGCCGTTGGGATTGAAATAGTATGCCTTTCCGCCTTCCTTGAACCGGACGGAAATGATTTCTACCATAATCGCGTTCCTCGTTTTCTTCCGTTTTTCTTCTTTTTCTTGAAAGAAAAAGAAGTAAAAAGAGCTTTATACTGGTTTCTACTGAATGATTTCCGCACATTCGGCGCACAGCTGTCCCATCAGGTGCCCCCCGCCCACATGAAACGCGCAGGCAGGTCCCACCTGGTCCATCACTTCCTTCAGCCGCAGGAGCTGGCTTTTGGTCAGGCTGGCGGCCAGGCTTTCAGCGATTCTTTTCCGGTCCGGGTCAAGCTCGCCGCCGCCCACCAGGGCGTCCCGGAGCAGGAGGCCGCAGGATTCTGCGAAGGTCTCCAGCTCTTCCCGGCTGCATTTCTCCATGCCCACGGCACATTCCACGAGGGGCAGCTCCTTCCGGCCCGCCAAATGGCCGCAGAAGGCCAGCGCCAATTCCCGGCCCCGGCTGTCCTCGCTACCGGCCCCGCTCAGCTCCTCCACCGCCGCACCTAAAATGCCCTCACACCGGACGGCAGCAGCTGCCAGCGCCTCCTCCGGCTGGTCCGGAAACCGGCGGCGCAGCTCGTCCAGGGTCTCGCCGTAGGTAAGAGGGGAAAGGGTCAGCTCCACACAACGGGACCGGACCGTCTCCAGCAGAGTCTCCGAAGGCCCGGTAATCATCAGAAAGGCCGCGTAAGCCGGCCCATCCTCCAGCAGCTTGAGCAGGGCATTCTGGGCGCTGGAGTTCATGCTTCCGGCGTTTTCCACCAGGTAGACCTTCCGGTCCCCCTCGTTGGGCCGGATGTAGGCATCCGACCGCAGGGACCGGACCGCGTCCACCTTCACGTCCTTGCCGTCGCCGCCCACCCGAATCAGGTCGGGATGGATGCCCGCCGCGGCCTTCCGGCAGTGGACGCAGGTTCCGCAGGGACGCGCTCCAGACCCGGAGCATAACAGCGCCTGGGCCAGGCAGAGGGCCAGGGTCCGCCGGCCTGAACCGGCAGGCCCGCTGATGATGTAAGCATGGGACAGATCCCGCCCGCCGGCAGCGCCCAGCAGCTTTTTTAAAGATGCGTTGCCCGCCAATGTGTCTAAATTCATTGAAGTTTCCTTCTCCATTTTCGTTTGGACGTTGTTTATCGTTCTTTTTTGGTTCTTTTTCCTTCAAGAAAAAAGAACCGGCAGTTTCTCTTCTTTTCTTGAAGGAAAAGAACTTCAAACTGGTTCGGAACTCCGGCCTAAACCCGTTCAAACCGCTCAATATCCACCACGAATATGGTGGCGCCCCCAACCACAACCTCCACAGGCATGCTGGGATAGTACCCATAATTCATTTCCGTGGTGGCGGGAATCATCTGCTTCCGGCTGTGGGAGTGCTCTTTCACAATGTCGATGACCGTCTGTACCTTCTCCTCGTCCACGCCCACCAGAATGGTCACATTCCCGGCCAGCAGAAAACCGCCGGTAGTGGCCAGCTTGGTGGAGGAAAACCCCTGCTTGGTTAGGGACTGGGTGACTGCATTGGCGTCATCATGGTTTACAATCGCAAGAATCAGCTTCATAAAACAAACCTCCTTCTCAGAAGCGGCCAAACCGCCCACAACACAACAGCGGTTTGCCTTTTACTGAATGACCTCGGTTTCACTTTCGATATTATACCCTATTTTATTCAAATAGGCCAGATATTTTTTCTGGATAAGCTCACCCGGCGCCAACACCGGAATTCCAGGCGGGTAAGGCGCAATCTGACTCGCCGCAATCCGGCCCGCCGCCGCCGAAAGAGCCATTGTCTCCCGTGAAGCAAACAGGGCCTCCCGCGGGGTAAGCCGGGCCTCCGGAATTTCAGGCGGATCCGGCAGAGTTTCCACAATATCAGCGGATTTTGTGGAAAACTTGCTCATTCCCTCCTCCAGCCGCTCCACCTCTGCCGGGCCGTCCTGCCCGGTCAAAATCATCACCACATGGCCGGTGTCGCTCATCTCCGGGTAAATGCCCTCCTGTTCCAGCGCCCGCTGGGCCTCCGGCCCATTGCCCACCCGCCAGACAAAGCGGGCCGGGTCCAGCGCTGCCCCTTTCGGCTGGAGGGAGGGCCAGCGCCGCCGCAGGCCCTCTGTCAGCCGGGCGGTCCGCCTGTACCGCTCCGCGCCCCCTTCCTCCATCCAGGCCCGAACCCAATCCAGCGCCGCCATCATGGGGTAAGAGGGGGAGGAGGATCCATAAATAGAACCGGCCCGGCGGAGCTCCCGATGAGCAAAACCCTGTGCAAACAGCAGAGCAGCCTGACCCGGCGCAGGCAGGGTTTTATGGGCCGACACCACCAGCAAATCCACCCCCTCAAAGGGGTTTTCCAACAGCCAGGGCAGATGCGCTCCATGGGCTCCGTCCACGACCAATCTGCCCCCACGGGCGTGGACAATCGCAGAAATTCGCTTCAAATCTGACAACACACCGTAATAAGTTGGAGAAGTAATACAAACAGTTCTGATTTCCGGGTGCTTCTCCAGCTGCCGGGCCACCAAATCAGGGTCAATGGGTCCGGTCACTCCATCCAGCCAGGGGCGGGAAAGGTAGACGGGCCGCAGGTCCAGAAGCGCCATGGCATGGTAGACGGACCGGTGGCTGCCCCGGTCCACCAGAAGGGTATCACCGGGAGAACAGGCCAAAGTCAGTGCAGTGTGAATTCCCTGAGTGGAGCCGCCGGTAAGGAACAGGCACTGGTCCATACCAAACCGCTCCGCCCAAAGGCTCTGCGCCTCCATAACCGGGCCCTCGCCGCCGAACAGGTCGCCAGTGGGGGGGAGCTCGGTGAAGTCCAGCCGGGCAGCGGCGGACCACTCCGGCAGAGGCATGGTTCCATGGTGGCCCGGCATGTGGAGACGGAGCGGACGGGTATCCGCAAAGGCCCGGAGCGCAGAAAGCAGGGGGGTAGCCATTAAAATTCCTCCTTATTGTTCATCTATGCAAGCTTGAAGCACGGCGGGGGCGAAGCCACGCCGGATCTGCGGGCTGGAATGGCAACGAAAGCGGGGCTTCATCGTTTTGGTTCTCTTGCCGTTCCTGTCATGGCAAAGTACAAGGCGCCCTGTTTTCCACAATTATGCCTTGTTTTGTGGAAAATTTAAAGTTCTTTTCCTTGAAAGAAAAAGAAGCGATAGAAAAACGGACCGGCTTTCGCCGGTCCGTCCGTCATTCTGTTTACTCGTCCCGGCTATATGCCACCACAATGTGGCGGTTAGGCTCCGAGCCGGTAGAATAGGTTGTCACATGCCGGTACTCCTGGAGGGCTGTATGAATCACATGCCGCTCGTAGGCGTTCATGGGCTCCAGCATCACATTCTTGCGGTATTTGACCACTTTACCCGCCATCTTGAAGGCCAGCCGCTGGAGGGATTCCTCCCGCTTAGCCCGGTAGTTTTCCGCGTCAATGTGAATTCTCACCCGCTTTGACTGACCGTGGTTCACCGCGTAATTCGTCAGCTGCTGGATGGCGTCCAAAGTCTCGCCGCGGCGGCCAATCAGAGAGCCCAGATTTTCACCCACCAAATCCACATCCAGATTGCCTTCCGGCGTCTCTGTAATCTTGGGCGTGGCCTTCATGTCCATATGGGCCAGCAGGCCTACCAAAAACGCTTCCGTTTTCTCCGCCCGGCTCCCAGAAGCGGCAGGCTCCGCTGGAGCAGCGGGAGACTCCGCCTTCTTCTCCTGCCTGACTTCCTTCCCTGGCGGCACGGGCGCGACGGGCTGGACCGCAGGTTTGGGCTCCTCCCGCACCGGCTGCGGGGCCGGGGCAGACACCGGTTTTACCTCCGGCCCGGCAGAGACGGGCTCCTCATCCTCAGCCTCATAGCTCACTTTAACCTTGGCCGGTACGCTGCCGATGCCAAGAAAACCCTTCTTGGCCCGGCCCAGCACCTCCACCGATACATCGTCCCGGTCCATGCCCAGCTGTGCGAGAGCCTTTGCTACGGCATCCTCCTCGCTGCTGCCGGTCATCTCAATATACTTGATCATCAGAGCGTCGCTCCTCTCATTCTTCTATGTCTTCATCCTCAGACTCGTCTTCTTCCAAGTCCTCAGCTTCCTCCAGCGCTTCGGATTCTTCCATACCGTCAGACTCCTCCGAACCAGCAGATTCCTCCGGGACCTCCAGAAGATCTTCATCCTCCATGGCCTGCGCCTCCTCAGCCTTCGCGGCCTTGGCCTTCAGCGCGGCCTCCATGGCCTCCTCATCCACCGGGTGATCCGGGTCCTGGTAAGGGGTCACGCCGCCGAACCGGTCCGGGTCATAGGACCGGCCCCGGGCGTAGGCCCGAAGTCCAATCCGGCCCGCCTCGTTGGTGGGGCCCTTCTTCTTTTCGAGCTTGACAGGCTTTTTCTTTCCCTTGCTCTTTTTGAGCTCCTCTGCCTCCTGGAGCCGCTTCAGCCGCCGCTCCTCCTTCAGCCGCTTTTCCTCTTCCTTTTCCAGGCGCTCCTGCTCCTCCCGCTTGGCCGCCATCTCGGCGTACTCCTTCCGGAGAATCCGGGCGCAAAGCAAATCCTGAAGCATCATGAAAACAGCGTTGGCCGCCATATAAATACACATGCCGCCAGGCATGATGTAGCCGAACCACAGGTAGGTCAGCGGCATGATGATCATCATCTGCTTGGAGGTGGCGTCAGCGGCGGGGTTGCTCTCGTTCTTGTTAAAGCTGTTGGTCTTCATGCTGACCCGGGAAGAGAGCACGTTGAGCAGCGTAACGAAAACCGGAATCAAAAAGAGGCCGATCGTGGGCCAGTCAAAGGGCCCCTCCCAGATTTTCCAATTGGGCACACCGGCCAGGTTGATGCCGAGGAAATGGAAGTCCATGGTGAACAGCTTGCTCCCAGCCTCGCCCAGCGCAGTCCGGGCCGCGTCCATATACTGGGGCTGGTTGAGAAGGTCGGCCACGAAAATTTCCTCGTAGCCGGAATTTCCCTTAAAGACAGCGCCGGCGCCTTCCACCGCTTTGATGACGGTATTCACCTGATCGACGGTCAGTCCGGCCAGATAATAGAGGGGCTGTCGAATGATGCCGTACAGTCCAATGAGGATAGGGAAGGGGATCAGGGACCACAGACAGCCGCCCATGGGGTTGACCTTTTCCTTTTCGTAGAGCTTTTGCAGCTCCTCCTGATAGCGCTGTTTATCTTTGCCGTACTGTTTTTCCAGCTGCTTCATTTTGCCCTGGAGGGAGGTTGTTTTCATCATGCTCCGCTTGCCCTTGATGGACAGTGGGAACAGGACCACCTTAATGACCAGGGTAAAGAGCACCAGAGCCAAGGCGTAGCTGTGAGTCAGATTGTAAAAGGCCAGCAGCAGCCACGCAAAGGGTTTTAAAATAATGTCCATGTAATAGCCTCCAAAGTTTCTTCCCTTCTTTTCTGGAATGAAAAGAAGCAAAAGAACTTCAAACTGGCGTACCGCGGCAGTTTTCAAGGAGCGCTTTGCCCTCAGGACGGCCCGGCGGGGTCATTGGGCTCTACAGAGCTGCGCTGACTGACAGATAACCGCAGTTTAAAGTTCTTTTTGGTTCTTTTTCTTTCAAGAAAAAGACTAGGGAACAGGGTCGTACTCGATGGTCTTTTGCCGGTGAAAGGGGTGGCATTTGCTCAGCCGGCGCACCGCCAGCCAGCCGCCTTTCCAGAAGCCGTACTTTTCAATGGCTTCCAGAGCGTAGGCCGAACAAGTGGGAATAAACCGGCAACAGGGCGGACGGCTGGGGGACACGTTGGTCCGATACCAGCGAATCAGCCAAAGAATCAGCCGCTTCACGGCAGGTCCTTCTGCCGCAGGCCCAGCTTGTCCGCCATTTGCAGGAACGCACGCTCCAACTCCCAATAGGAAACATGAGCCGCCCGGACCCGAGCCACGATCACCAGGTCATACCCGGTTTTCAGCTCTCCGGCGTGGAGACGGTATATCTCCCGCAGACGGCGGCGGACCCGATTGCGGCATACCGCCTTTCCAACCTTGGTTCCCACGGTCAGGCCCAGCCGGTTATAGGACCGGCCGTTTCCCTTGCAGTATATTGCCAGCGTGGGTGTAACCCCATGCTTTCCCTTGTTGTAGAGCCTGCGAAACACATGATTTTGTTTCAGCGAAACAAAACACTTCACGAAATTGGAAACCCCTTTCACACCCTCGGCCGGGTTCAGAAAAACCACTAGATGCTTTGCAGGGGCGGTAGGAATACTCCTCCGCCCCTCAAGTGCAGCACTATTTTTCTGTCCAAACGATCATCAATAGGTCAGACGGGCACGACCCTTGGCACGGCGGCGGGCCAGGACCTTGCGGCCATTCCGGGTAGACATTCTCTTACGGAAGCCATGCTCCTTGGAGCGCTGACGCTTTTTGGGCTGATAGGTACGCAGCATTTCGGTTACACCTCCTGAACTGATTCATACTCAACAAGCCGGCGGACCAAAGACCTCCGACCGTAGTTGTCATGATACTGTCTCACAATATACGTCGGTCATTATACTCTACCCTTTACCTGTCTGTCAAGCGAAAATAACTTTTTTCTCTCCTTTTTCTCGAAATAGAGGAGTACAAAGGTTCGTTCATCAGACAGGCTTTCCGGTAAACTCAGTTTAAAGTTCTCTTGCTTTTTTTCTTGAAAGAAAAGAAGCAGCGAATTTTTTATTTTTCTCTGGCGAATTTTTGTTGTACTGAGGTCTTTTTTCTGGTATAATTAGTTGGATATCTATTTTTATAAAGTATAGCCCACGGAGACGCCGCCCGCACAGCAAATCACGGTCCCGGCGACACGGGCGCAGGGAGGTTATGTATGAATTCGGCCGCTGACATTTGGACCCGCATCCTGAGCATGCTGGAACAGGAGCTCACGCCTACCGCTGTCTCCACCTGGTTCGACGACGCTCAAGCTGTGGAGCTGGATAACTCCCGCTTTGTCATCTATACGCCAACCAGTTTCAAGAAAGACATCATTCAAAGCAAGTATATCAAACCGATTCAAAACGCCCTCTACCAGATCTTTGCTGAGGAAATGGAGATTGCCGTCCTCACAGAAGGGGAACTGGAGGCCCGTCAGGAAAACCGGGAAAACAAAAACATCCTGCTGGGCAGCGAGGACTACACCTTCGAGCGCTTTGTCGTCGGCTCCTCCAACCGCTTCGCCTATAACGCCGCCTTAGCCGTGGCCGAGGCCCCTGCCGAACGATACAACCCCTTGTTTCTTTACGGAGAATCCGGTTTGGGCAAAACCCACCTTATTTACGCCATTTCCCATCGGGTCCGGTACAACCATCCGGAATTTCGAGTGGTCTACGTGAAAGGCGACGACTTCACCAACGAATTGATTCAGGCCCTCCGCAGCGGCAAACAACCGGAATTCCGAGCTAAATACCGGGAAGCCGACCTTCTGCTGATGGATGATATCCAGTTCATCGCTGGCAAAGACTCCACTCAGGAAGAATTTTTCCACACCTTTAACACCCTTTACGAGGCAAAAAAACAAATCGTACTCACTGCCGACCGGCCTCCAAACGAAATGATGCGGCTGGAAGACCGGCTGAGAACCCGGTTTGAACAAGGCTTGATTGCTGACGTTCAGCCACCAGACTACGAAACCCGCATGGCTATCATCAAAAACAAAGCCCTCCTGTTAGGGCTTGAGCTGCCTAACTCCGTTTTGGAGTACATCGCGGAAAATATCACTTCCAACGTCCGGCAGCTGGAAGGCACCATCAAAAAAATTCTGGCTTACCGGGAACTGATGGGCGCTACTGTCGATACAGATACCGTAATCCGAGCGGTTCGGGATCTTCTGAAAGAAAAAGACTCCTTTATGCCCTCTCCTCAGGAGATCATTGAGGAGACAGCAAAGTTCTACGGCTTGGAGCCTGACGCTATCCGCAGTCAAAGCCGGACAAAGGACATCACCACTGCCCGGCAAATCTCCATGTACCTAATCCGAAACATCACCAACATTCCTCTGGCCGATATTGGTAAAGAGTACGGCCGGGACCACTCCACTGTCATTCACTCTCTGGATAAAGTAGAAAAGCTGGTAAAAGAAGACCGGGAAACAGCTGAAGTCATCAAAGATATCAAATCCAACATCAACGCACGTTTCTCCTAATCCACCAGTTTTCCACTTTTCCACAGAATTACACACAATTTTAATCCACATCCAGTAAAACTTTTCGGCACTGTGAAAAGTTATTCTATTTTTCCACAAAGATTTCAACATCTATTTTTCCTAGCGCTTCAACTGTTTCCCGCTCTTTTCCACAAAAAATTCCCCTACTACTGCTATTACTAAAAATACTCTCTTTTCTTAGCCTCTTTCGCCTGAACTCCCACTGTTTCTCCCAACCTGCCTACAAAAGGTCTTTATGAAATGGAGGACCCATTCATGAAATTTTCCTGTGAAAAAGCACTGCTACAATCCGCAATCAGCATTACATCCAGAGCCGTATCCCCAAAAAGCTCCATTCCCGCCCTGGAAGGTATCTTTTTAGAGGCGGGAAACGAACTCCGCCTCACCGGCTACAACCTGGAAACCGGAATCCGAACCACAATTCCCGCCGAAATTACAGAGGAAGGCGCTCTGGTGCTCTCCGCCAGACTGTTCGGCGATATCATCCGTAAGCTGCCTGACGATATCGTCGTCCTTTCCTCTCAAAATTATACAGTCAATATCAAATGCGGCATGTCTGAATTCAATATTCTGGCTACCGATGCCGAGGAATTTCCAGAACTGCCTTCCGTCGACTACCAAAATACCCTGGAACTGCCTCAATCCACCCTAAAATCAATGATTAGCCAAACTCTGTTTGCCGTCAGCGACAACGAAAGCCGTCCCATTCACACCGGATCACTCTTCGAGTTAAACGAGGAAACCCAACTTACGATTGTCTCTGTCGACGGCTACCGGCTGGCCCTCCGGCGGGAGCACGTCTCTAAAAAAACCGGATCAGAGGAATTTTCCTTTGTCGTACCTGGAGCCGCCCTGTCTGAAGTAGAAAAAATCTGTTCGGACACAGAAGATCCCGCTCTTATTATTCAGGGTGCGCGCCATATTATGTTCCAAATTGACAGTACCATCCTCATTTCCCGCCGGCTAGAGGGCGAATTCTTAGCTTACCGGCAGGCCATTCCCAGAAACAACCCAATTACCATCATAGGCGAGAAAAAAAAGCTCCTCTCCTCCATTGACCGGGTTTCTCTCATCATCACCGAAAAGCAAAAAAGCCCTCTTCATTGTACCTTCACTGACGGTCTTCTCAAAATCAAAACCAATACGGCCATTGGTAATGCCTACGATGAATGCGACATTGCCGGAGACGGTAAGGATCTGGAAATCGGATTCAACAACAAATATCTGATGGACGCCCTGAAAAACGCTCCCTCAGATCAAATCAAACTGGAACTGAATACCCCCATCTCCCCCTGTGTCCTCGTTCCCGCAGAAGGGGAAGAGATCTTCATTTATATGGTTCTGCCCGTCCGGCTGAAAGCCGGAGAATAAATCACGTTGGAGGCATCTCCATGCAGAAACAGACCATTTCCATCAAAACTGAATTTATCAAACTGGAAGCCCTTCTGAAATTTGCCGGAATCTCCATGACCGGAGGGGAAGCAAAACTCCTCATTCAAGAAGGCGGCGTACGAGTCAACGGCTCTCCCTGCACTATGCGGGGAAAAAAGATTCGGGCCGGAGATACCGTGTCCCTGGAAGGCATGGAGTTGACTATCCAATGATCGTTCGTTCCATGGAACTGACAGGTTTCCGAAATTATACTTCACTGAAGACCGGATTTGCTTCAGGCACCAATGTCATCTACGGGGAGAACGCCCAGGGAAAAACCAATCTTCTGGAAGCCATTGGATATCTATCCTCCGCTCACTCTCACCGGGCCAGGTATGACAGAGAATTGATTCAATTCAATCAGGACTCCGCCTTACTCAAGGCGGAGCTCTTTTCCCGGAACCGGACCTTTCTTCTGGAGGCAAAGCTGATCCGGGGCGGGCGGCGGCAGCTGTTCTCTAACGGGGTGCGGCTGAAAACCACTGCTGAACTGTCCGGAGTTCTTAACACGGTCCTTTTCTGTCCTGAGGATCTTTACCTCATTCGGGAGGGAGCCGCTGCCCGGCGGCGATTTCTGGACGACTGCATCAGTCAGCTCCGGCCCCGCTACGCTGCCGCCCTCGGAGAATATAAGCGGCTTTATGAGCACAAAACCCGGATTCTGCGGGATTGGGAAGAAAAAAAATCCCTGCTGGACACCTTGGATGAATTCAATTTCCGTATGGCCCAGACAGGGGCCCTCCTCATTCACTACCGGGCCCACTTTATCCGCCGCTTACGGGAGACAGCGCCGCCGGTCCACTGGGATTTCTCCGGGGGAAGAGAGCATTTAGAGTTAAGCTACCAAACAGTAAGCACAATTCCTCACCCAGAAGCTCAGCCGAAAGAACTGCTTCCCCTGCTGCTGGAACATCAGGCTTCCCACCGGCGGGCAGAGCTGGAAAGCCGGTCCTGCCTGTCTGGCCCACATAAGGACGATTTAGCTGTTTCCCTCAACGGGATTTCCGCTAAAACCTACGGTTCCCAGGGACAAACCAGAACTGCCGCCCTGTCTCTTAAGCTGGCCAGCCGGGAAATTTTCTATCAGGATACCGGGGAATATCCGGTGCTGCTGCTGGACGACGTGCTCAGCGAGCTGGATGCCCGGCGTCAAGCCTTTGTGCTCAACCGCATTTCCGGCGGTCAAGTGTTTATCACCTGCTGCGAGGAAGAACGGCTGGAGCAGCTCACCGGAGGAAAAACCTTTCACATTCAGAACGGAGCCCTTATATAAATCAGAGAAAAGAGGTTATTCATGGCTATGATTCTTGTCTTGCAGCTGGCAGGGATAGCTGCTGTTTCCGTGGCAGTCCTGCTTTGGCTGATATCCATTCCTCTTTGTGCCGGCATGCTGTTGCAGCTCATTTTTACCCTTGCCGGCCGGAATTCCTGGACCCTGTATCTGCCCGCAATTCTGGGCGGCTGTGGAGCTGTTTTATCTATTTTCTTTCTGCGGGAAACAATCCCAATGCTCTATCTTGGACTTTACTGGCTGATTTACTATTTTTGCCTGTGGCTGGTTTGGCTTGTTGTTACGCAGATTCAAAAAGCAATTGCCCGCTGGCGGGCCAGCCGGTAAATCGGAGGACAATTTCATGTATCTTCACTTAGGTCAAACGACCGTGGTTCCCTTTCATGACGTAATCGGCGTCTTTGATTTGGATATCACCTCTCAGTCCCACATCACACGAGCTTTTCTGAGCCAAGCGGAGCAAAACAAAAATGTGGTCAACGTCTCGGAAGAGCTTCCGAAAGCCTTTGTCCTCTGCCATTCCCCAGTAGGCGCGCGAGGACACGCACCAGGAGCGGCCGCCGGTATTCCAGAGCCCCATGCTCACCGGAGAAAAGAAAAACCGATCCACCGGATTTACATTTCTCAGCTTTCCTCCGCCACCCTGCTCAAGCGGGCGGAAAACGACAGCTTTGAATGATAGGCAAACCCCGCATCAATACCTTGGAGGATTTCAATTATGTCTGAACAGATCGAACAAATCAACGCCGCTACCGCCACAGACCACGAGTACAGCGCTTCGGAAATTCAGGTGCTGGAAGGGCTGGAGGCTGTCCGGAAGCGTCCGGGCATGTATATCGGTTCCACCTCCTCATCCGGCCTTCACCATCTGGTCTATGAGATCGTGGACAACGCCATTGACGAGGCTCTGGCCGGCTACTGCTCGGAGATTACCGTCACCATTCAACCCGGCGATATCATTCAGGTCACTGATAACGGCCGGGGTATTCCCGTGGATATCCAGGCCCAGACCGGAAAGCCCGCTCTGGAGGTGGTTTACACCATTCTCCACGCCGGCGGCAAATTCGGCGGCGGCGGCTATAAGGTATCCGGCGGCCTCCATGGCGTAGGCGCTTCCGTGGTCAACGCCTTGTCCGAATGGCTGGAGGTACAGGTTCATAAGGATGGAAAAATATACGAGATGAAATTTTCCAGGGGCGATGTGACCCAATCCATGACGGTAGTGGGGGAAACCGGCCGGTCCGGCACCATTGTCACCTTCAAGCCAGATCCGGAGATGTTCAAGGAAACCACAGTCTACGATTATGACATTCTTCACACCCGGATGAGGGAGGAAGCTTTCCTCAACGCGGGCCTGAAAATCACCACGGCGGATACCCGGCCCGGGCAGGAAAAGTTTGATACCATGCGCTACGAGGGCGGTATTCGGGAATTTGTCACCCACATCAACCGGAACAAGACCCCTATTCACGACAGCGTTATCTATATGAGCGGTCAGAAGGACGACGCTATGGCGGAAGTGGCCATGCAGTACACGGAGAATTACAATGAAATCATTGTTTCCTTCGCCAACAATGTCCACACACCAGAAGGCGGTATGCACGAGGAGGGATTCAAGCGGGCGCTTACCAACGTGCTCAACGCCTATGGTAAAAAAACCGGCATGCTCAAGGGAGAGGAAAAGGTCTCCGGCGAGGACTGCCGGGAGGGCTTGACCTGCGTGATTTCAGTCAAGCTGACGGAAGCACAGTTTGAGGGCCAGACCAAGGCCAAGCTGGGAAACAGCGAAATTCGGACCCTTCTCAACAGCCTGGTCAGCGATAAGCTGGAGGAATTCCTGGAGGAAAACCCCAGTGTGGGCAAGGCCGTGCTGGAAAAGGCCCTTATGGCTAATCGGGCTAGAGAAGCGGCCAAACGGGCCAGAGAAAACATCCGGCGGAAAAACGCCCTGGAAGGGGCAACCCTGCCCGGCAAGCTGGCGGACTGCTACGAAAAGGACGCCGCCCTCACAGAAATTTATATCGTCGAGGGTGATTCCGCCGGAGGCTCTGCCAAGCAGGGCCGGGACTCCCGTTTTCAGGCCATTCTTCCCCTGTGGGGTAAGATGCTCAACGTGGAAAAGGCGCGGGCGGATAAGGTTTATGGAAACGACAAGCTCACTCCGGTCATTACCGCGTTGGGTGCTGGAATCGGAGACGAGTTTGACGCCAACAAGCTGCGTTATCACAAGGTGGTTATCATGGCCGATGCCGACGTGGACGGCGCTCACATCCGCACCCTGTTGCTGACCTTCTTTTTCCGGTTCATGCGGCCTCTGATTGAACGCGGTTACGTTTATGCCGCCGTGCCTCCGCTGTTCAAGCTGACCAGAGGCAAGCAGGTGCGCCTTGCCTTTTCCGAGGAGGAACGGGACGCCATTTCTGGTGAAATGCGGGGCGGAAACCCCAATGTCAAAATTGAAATCAGCCGCTTCAAGGGTTTGGGTGAGATGGACCCCCACGAGCTTTGGGAGACTACCATGGACCCGGAACGGCGGACTCTGAAGCGGATCACCATGGAAGACGCTGTCAAGGCGGATGAGATATTTACCCTGCTGATGGGTGAAAAGGTAGAACCGCGGCGGGAATATATCGAAATGAACGCCGAAAAGGCGATGAATCTGGACTATTAAGGAGGGATTGGAAATGGCAAAACAGGACGATTACCAGAGTAAGGATGTTTCCTTTCCCAATCAGAAGATTGTAGAAATCAACCTGGAAAAAGAGATGCAGAGCGCGTATATCGAATACGCCATGTCGGTCATCATCGGCCGGGCCCTGCCCGATGTGCGGGACGGCTTGAAGCCGGTTCACCGCCGTATTCTCTACACCATGTATGAAAGCGGGCTGAGCAGCGACAAGCCCTTCAAAAAGTCAGCCACCTGTGTGGGCGACGTGCTGGGTAAATACCACCCGCACGGAGACGCTTCCGTTTATGACGCGATGGTCCGGCTGGCTCAGGATTTTTCCATGCGTTACCCCCTGGTGGACGGCCACGGAAACTTCGGCTCCGTGGACGGAGACCCCCCGGCCGCCTACCGTTACACCGAGGCCAGAATGGCCAAGATCTGCAACGAAATGCTGCGGGACATCGACAAGGACACCGTCGATTGGGACCCAAACTTTGACGAGTCCCTGAAAGAGCCTCGGATGCTGCCCTCCCGGTTCCCGAACCTGTTGGTCAACGGCTCTTCCGGTATTGCTGTGGGCATGACCACCAATATTCCCCCTCACAACCTGCGGGAGGTCATCAATGCGGCTATCTGCGTGCTGGAGAATCCCAACGCGGAGTTGGACGATTTGATGGAACACGTCAAGGGTCCGGATTTTCCCACCCGTGGCATTATCATGGGACGGTCCGGCATCCGGGCCGCCTATGGCACCGGCAAGGGCCACATCCGGGTCCGGGCCAGAACGGAGATGGAGGAGTTCGGCCAGAACCGGGTCAGAATCATTGTCACTGAGCTGCCCTATCAGGTCAACAAATCCCGGCTGGTGGAGAACATTGCCGAGCAGGTGAAGGACAAACGGCTGGAAGGCATCTCCGGCCTGCGGGATGAGTCCGACGGCAAAAAGGGTATGCGGGTGGTCATTGAGCTGAAAAAGGACGCCAATCCTCAGGTGGTGCTCAACCGGCTCTTCGCCCAGACCCAGATGCAGACCACCTTCGGCGTTGTTTTGCTGGCCCTGGTCAACAACCAGAAACAGCCGAAAATTCTCACCCTCCGTCAGATTCTGGATGAGTATATCGCCTTTCAGGAAGAGGTCATCACCCGGCGAACCATCTTTGACAAGCGGAAGGCGGAGGAGCGGGCCCATCTGTTGGAAGGTCTGCTTTTGGCCCAGGATCACATTGACGAGGTCATCAAAATCATCCGTGAAAGCTACAACGAGGCCAAGGAGCGGCTGATGGAACGGTTTGGCTTTGACGATGTGCAGGCGCAGGCCATCTGTGACATGCGCCTCATCTCCCTTCAGGGCATGAACCGGGAAAAGCTTCAGGCGGAGTATGACGATCTGGAACAGAAGATTAAGTATTACAACGAGCTGCTGGCCGACCGGGAGATGCTTCGGGGCGTGCTCAAGGAGGAGATCATTGAGATCCGGGACAAGTATGGCGACGACCGGAAGACAGAAATCGGCTTTGCTGAGGATGATTTGGACGTGGAGGACCTGATTGAGGAGGAGGAGTGTGTCTTCACCCTCACCCACGCG
Source organism: Oscillospiraceae bacterium (assembly GCA_022793095.1). Classification (GTDB taxonomy): domain Bacteria; phylum Bacillota; class Clostridia; order Oscillospirales; family Oscillospiraceae; genus JAAWCD01. The sequence goes on from JAAWCD010000002.1 coordinate 68,219, forward strand.
GGCTATATCAAGCGGCAGCCCGCCTCTGCCTATCGCGCTCAGCGCCGGGGCGGAAAGGGGATCACTGCTCAGTCCCTGAAAGAGGAGGACTATGTGGAGACCCTGTTTACCTGCTCCACGCACGATTATATCCTCTTTTTCACCAACCGGGGCCGGGTCCATCGGAAAAAGGGCTATCAAATCCCGGAGGCCGGCCGGACCGCCAAAGGCACAAACATTGTCAACGTGCTGCCTTTGGAAGGGGAGGAGCGGGTTACCGCCATGCTTCACGTTCGGGAGTTCACTGAGCACGAGTTCCTGCTGATGAGCACCAGAGCGGGCACGGTGAAGCGGATTACCCTGAATTCCATCAACACAGCCCGAAAGGCGGGCATCCGCTGTGTCACCCTGGAGGAGGGAGACGAGCTGATTTCGGTGCGGAAGACCGGCGGAAATCAGAACGTGCTTCTGTGTACCCGAAACGGTATGGCTATCTGCTTTGCGGAGGAAAATGTCCGCTGCATGGGACGGGACGCTGTGGGCGTTCGGGGTATCCGGCTCAGGGATGACGACTATCTGGTGGGCGCTGAGGTCTGCTCAGAGGGGGACTGCCTGCTCACCGTGACAGAGAACGGCTATGGCAAGCGGACCCTGGTGGAAGACTACCTGAGAGGCGAGGGTGGACCCCAGAACCGGGGCGGCATGGGCCTGAAAAACTACAATATCACGGAAAAGACCGGGCCGGTTGCTGCGGTGAAGATGGTCACCAACGACGATGACATCATGATTATTTCCGATGACGGCACCATTCTGCGCACAGGCGCGGATGGGGTGAACATCTACTCCCGTGTGACGCAGGGCGTCCGCATCATGAACGTGGCGGAGGGCGTTAAGGTCATTTCCCTGGCCAAGACCGAGAAAGAAGAGGAAGAGACTTCAGAAGAGGCGCCCGCGGCGGAAGAGGAATAAGGGGCAATGGCGGGTTCTATTATTTCAACGATCACCATGTTCACTTCCGAATGGGTGACGCTGCTGGCTCTTTTTCTCTGCGCGGTGGTGTTTGTGCTCAGTCAGAAGGAGTTGCGGGAGCGGATTTGGAAAAAGATTTGTTTTTGGGACGGGCCAAAAAAGATGAGAACCTCTTCTGACCCGAAATTGAAGCAGCTGATGGAGCTGAAGCGGGCGGGCCTGCTCAGCGATGAAGAGTATGAGGAAAAGCGGCAGGAGCTGCAAAGGAGGTGAAAAAAAGCTGGAACGAAAGACAGTTACAATGTATACGGACGGGGCCTGCTCGGGCAATCCGGGCCCGGGGGGCTGGGGCTGCATTTTGATGTACGGCGCGCACAAAAAAGAGCTGTCCGGCGGAGAAGCTCAGACCACCAACAACCGGATGGAGCTGACGGGCGTGATTTCCGGCCTGCGGGCGCTGAAGGAACCCTGTACTGTGGACCTCTATTCAGATTCCAAGTATGTGATTGACGCGCTGGAAAAGGGTTGGGCCAAGGGCTGGCGCGCCCGCGGCTGGGTGAAAAGCGACAAAAAGCCGGCCCTGAATCCAGATCTGTGGTCGGCGTTGCTGGAGCTTTGCGAGTACCATACAGTGAGGCTTCACTGGGTGAAGGGCCATGCGGAAAATCCCTATAACAACCGTTGCGACGAGCTGGCCGTGATGGAGAGCCGTAAGTTTAAATAGTCTTTTATGCATGCCCGTTTTGCTTTCGTGTTCTGGACCTCTTATAGTCCTGTTTCCTAAAAGTGTACCCATTCTTTAAAATGATATAAAAATATGCAGTATTTTGTCACGTTCTCCTTTACAGGTGATATGGAAAGCAGCGATGTGATAAGTTATAAATATTTCACACTTTGCGATTGACAAAGCGCATGGAAAGTGATATCTTTATAACATCCATGAAGTTAAAAATATATCACTTGGAGGAATGGAGCATGAAGTCGAAAGTCACCTTAAAGGAAGTTGTAGGAACAAAAATTATTTATGCGGTACTTCTTGTCTGCTATTACTGGATGTGGGCAAGAAGGGATTGGCATAGTTATTATGAAACCATCCAGAATACAGTTGTTATATTTACCATTATATTTTTTGCGTTGCAGGCAATCCGCATTTATAAGTACAGCAAGGAAGAAAAAGACGAGCTGGCAATTCAAAATTTACGCAGAACAGATGCAATCGGATTGAAAGTTATGATAGCCGCTGATAGTATCATTGCCTTTGCCTGTGCTGTCAAATGTATTGATGAAGCAATGGCAGGCTACGCGCTTGTTGGAATGATATTAGTATTAGCTGTTGTACGATTTATCATATTTTGTGTGATGGACAGCAAGGGAGTCTGATGTCCTCGGGCTGTCATACGATTTGTCATATTCTGCGTGCCGGACAGTAAGGGAGTCTGATATGGCCCTTAAAACGAAGGTCAAGGAATATCGGGAAAAAGCAGGATTAAAACAGAGCGAATTGGCAGAATTGGTACATGCGAGGCGTGAGACGATTGTGCATCTGGAAAACGGGAGGTATAATCCATCCCTGAAGCTGGCGATGGATATAGCAAACGTTTTTCATGCGACGGTGGAGGAGCTGTTTGAATTTACAGATAACTGATTCTGGAAGCCATACAGGGAGCGATTGATTTCCATCAAGATTTTTTGGGGCGAATGAGTAAAGCAAAAAGGAACCGCATGAGACAGCTCATGCGGTTCCTTTTTCATTAGAGCAGGACACGAAAATAATGAAAAAAAGGAAGCGAGGACAAAGGAGGCAAAACAAGGCAGACGGCGCAGGCGAGCTGACGCCCGTCAAGGAGGACAACGATGTTATGCCTCTTTTGGACCGCTGAACGTTTCTCATTATTTTTGGGTGCTGCTTTTAGGTTCCAAGATAAGAGAAGTGCATGTAATCCCGGTTATACTCACCCCAGGCGTCACCGCCCCAGGTGAAGCCGTACTTTTTGAAGATGCGGACCACAGAGCAGTCCTCGGAGAAAGAATAAGGGTTGATACCTGGCTCCCAGGCATTGCCGACTTTAACTTCAAAGTTAATGACCTGGGGATTGGCGCTGACATTGATATCCAAAGCCAGGCCCCACTTGTGCTCGGAGCTGCTGCTGTCTCCACGCCAGGAATAACCGCCTATGTCAGAGATGGGGAACTGTTCCGGGTCGTTGAAGATCTCGTTGAACACGGACCAAATGATATGTTCCAGCTTCTCGTGGACCGTAACCGTCATGTTGCCGGCGGTCTTGGTTCCGTCGCCGTTCAGCTTCCATACCGGAACCTTGACTGACACCATATGAGGCTGAGTTTCCGCCTGTGTAGCGTACCGGGGGCCGCCGTCAAAGATATAATCCTCTGGGTCGGTCCAGTCGCCGCCATAATCATACCAGCCATATTCGTCTACGGCGGGCACCAGACCGGAGGAGTTGAAGTAGAAGTTCATATCGGTAATGATGGGGTAGGGAATGGGCAAATCAGGGGATTTCAGCTCGTTGTTGAGCACCCGGTAAGCCAACACAATGGCCTGAGCCCGGCTGCTGGGGCTGAGGGGGTCAATGAGGCCGTTGCTGCCGTTGACCACACCGTAATAGAGAAGGGTGCTTGTGGAAGGCTTGGCCCAGTCAGCCACCTGTGTGCCGTCCACATAGTAATTCAAAAAGGCCATGGCGGTGAAGAGGGAGAGACTGTTGGTCCAGCGGGTGCTGTCCATCAGCTCTGCCATCATCTTAAACATCTCCTGCCGGGTGATCTGCTTGTCAGGCTGGAAGGTGCCGTCCTCGTAGCCGTTCACAAAGCCCAGCTCATGGGCCCGGTCAATGACCGGATCATTTACATCGGAGAAATATTCGGAAGGCTTGTTCCCCTCATCCTCGTCTTCCCAACTGTCTTGATCGTCCCAATCATTCCAGTCGTCATTTTGATTGCTGTCGCCGTTTTCGTTGATGTCAGGACGGTCCGGCTTTTCCCGATCTTCTTCATCTAAAGGGTCCATCCACCAATAGTCATCCGGATCGTATACGGATGTAGAGCCGTCAGCATAGATAAAGTGCAAATCTCCGTATCCATCATACCAATAATCTACGATATTATCATCATAATAGTAGATGTCGGGGAGTTGGCCATCAATGGACTTGGCCGTCTGGGGTGCGCTGTACCAGATCCAGGGATAGAAAAAATAATCATCATCGTAATAAGAGCCTGAGGAGCTGCTCCGGTTATCGTAGGCGGAGACAATCACATGGCAGAACTCCCGCCGGGTGATGTTCTGGCTCAGGTCGGCGTTTTCCAGCAGCTCAGGAATGATTCCGGCGGCGTCAGCAGATTGGATTTCCTGGGTAAAGTAGTCAGGAACACCGGTATAGGCGGCCGCTGAGCCGATTAGAGAGCAGCAGAGCGCGGCCGCAAGCAGTGCGGCCAGGATACGGTTCTTCATAGAATCCCTCCACTTCATGTTATCTTCTTTTCTTGAAAGAAAAGAAGCAAAAGAACTTTTTGCAAAACGTTGTTTTGCTTTAACAACACATGTGTTCATTATATACCTGCATTCGACAAATTTCAAGGAGGACAAGGAGAAATAAAAATCAGAGTTCCATTTTCCCATATATTTTTTGGATGTGAGCCTGCTATGAGGAAAGCCCATATCCATTGAAAGAAAGTTGCTTTTCAACGGGTGTTCCTTTATAATAATTTCGCCGGTAAATCCAGATTTATCGAAAGGATGCTGTAATGTTAATTTGCGTTGCTTGCCGCAACGGGTTATTCTCCGTATAATAGCAGTGAAAGGAGGCCGTCCCTGATGCTGAATGAAAACATTAAAACGATCAGAAAATCCAAAGGACTTTCGCAAGAGGAACTTGCAGTCAAGTTGAATGTGGTGAGGCAGACAATCTCGAAATGGGAACAAGGGCTGTCGGTTCCAGATGCTGATATGCTGATTTCCATATCAGAGGTATTTGAAACACCTGTGAGCACACTGCTTGGAGAAACCGTTGCCGAGACGAAGGCTGATGACTTAAGAGCAATTTCCGAGAAGCTTGAGGTCATAAACCTACAGCTAGCGCATAGAAAAATGACGAGACAAAAAGCGGTTCATTGGTTTTTTATCTTATTGTGTATGGGTATAGCAGCTATTTTTGCAGCCCTGATAGAGTTAAATAGTCCTTATGTGGGTTGGGATTATGAGCAACCTGAAACCGCAGTAATCGGAGTAGTGTTTCACGCATGTGAGTGGTTGTTCGTTAGAATAGCGCCGCTTGTCTTGATTGGATCAATCGTTGGGGCTTGTTTGACACGAAAGAAAGTGTAAAATCCTCTGAGATATGCAGCATAAAAAGGACAAGGCAGACCGCTCTGGTCTGCCTTGTCCTTTCAAGTTCTTTTTGCTTCTTTTTCTTGCAAGAAAAAGAATTAAGCGTCCTCTTCTGTCTTAGTACAGGCGATGTTCAGCTCGTCCAGCTGCTTCTGCTCCACCGTACCCGGTGCGCCCATCATCAGGTCCTGGGCGTTCTTGTTCATGGGGAAGGGGATGATCTCCCGGATGGAGTCCTCGCCAGCCAGCAGCATCACCATCCGGTCCACACCAGGAGCGATGCCCGCGTGAGGCGGCGCGCCGTAGCAGAATGCGTTATACATGGCGGGGAACTTGGCCTTTACATCGTCCTCACCCAGACGGACCAGCTGGAAAGCCTCAATCATGATTTCAGGGTCGTGGTTCCGCACCGCGCCAGAGCTCAGCTCCACCCCGTTGCACACCAGATCGTACTGGAACGCCGTGATGGTCAGGGGGTCCACCTCACCGGCAGCCGCCTTCTTCAAAATCTCCAGCCCCCCATTGGGCATCGAGAAAGGATTGTGACAGAATTCCAGCTCGCCGGATTCCTCTCCAATCTCATACATGGGGAAGTCCACAATCCAGCAGAATTCATACCGCTCTTTGTCCATATGCTGGGGGCAGAACTGGCCCAGCTTGGTCCGGAGCACGCCGGCGGTCTTCTGAGCCGTCAGCTTCTTGCCGGCAGTCAGACCCACAAAGCAGCCTTTCTCCAGACCGAGGGTTTCCACTACCTGGTCCTTGATGGGCTGGACAAACTTGGCGATGCCGCCCACGATTTCGCCGTTTTCATCATACCGGAACCAGTAGGCTTTCTCTCCGGACTGAACCTCAACATCAGCGCACAGCTTGTCAATCTGCTTCCGGGTGCCCTCGAAGCCGGTGACAACAACCGCTTCCACTGTGTTTCCCTCAAAGGGCCCAAAGCCGCAGCCCCCCAGCAGAGCGGTGGCGTCCTGCAAGGTCAGGTCAATCCGCAGGTCCGGCTTGTCCGATCCGTAGGTCTCCATGGCGCCGGTGAAGGAAATGCGGCGGAAGGGTGCGTCAGACGCGACATTATACGTGCCATATTTGGCGAAGATGGGGGGGAGCACATCCTCCAGCACGGAGAACACATCATCCTGATTTGCGAAAGCCATCTCCATATCCAACTGGTAGAACTCGCCGGGGGAGCGGTCGCCTCTGGCATCCTCATCCCGGAAACAGGGGGCAATCTGGAAATAGCGGTCAAAGCCAGAGGTCATCAGCAGCTGTTTGAACTGCTGGGGCGCCTGGGGAAGGGCGTAGAACTTGCCGGGATGCTTCCGGCTGGGCACCAGGTAGTCGCGGGCGCCCTCGGGGGAGGAGGCGGTCAGAATGGGGGTGGTGATTTCCAGGAAGCCATGGCCGGTCATAGCGGACCGGAGAGCGGATACCACATTGCATCGGAGCACAATATTTTTCTTTACTTCCGGATTCCGGAGGTCCAGGTAGCGGTACTTCAAGCGCTGGGTTTCGTCCGCCTCCCGGCTGCGGTTGATAGGGAAGGGGAGCTCGTTGTAGCGGCAGCGGCCCAGCACCTCAATCTTGGCGGGTACCACTTCAATGTCGCCGGTGGGAAGCTTGCTGTTTTTGCTGTCCCGTTCCCGGACCACGCCCTCCACCGAGATGGTGGATTCCTTGTTCAGTTCCTTGATAACGTGCATCATGTCTTCGGTTTCAATGACAATCTGAGTCGTGCCATAGAAGTCCCGGAGAATCACAAAGGCGAGGTTCTGGCCCACTTCACGGACATTTTCCATCCAGCCAACCAGCTTGACCGTTTGGCCTGCGTGCTCCATCCGGAGGTCATTACAGGTGTGCGTACGGGATTTCATCATAAAAAATCAACTCCAATTTGTATTTTAGATTATTAGAATTACTATTTGTTTTTAAATTAACCAGAAAAGAGATACCTTACGGCTTTGTTCTGCCCTCGGGAAGGTCCAGGTGATACTTCTGAACGAGATACCCTCGGTCCATGATGGGAGCTGCCGGGCCGTATTCTTCCTCCAGCCGCTTGCGGAGATAGGCTATGCCCTCTTCCACCGGAAGCGTGATTTGCTTGAAATGGCCCGCTTCCTCCATCTGCTTCACCTCTTCCGGTGTGAATTCGTTGTCATCCGCACGCTTCATGTCCTTCACCGTGGCCGAACCGTGTTTCACCTCGTCTTCTCCCAGGAACACCACAAAGGGAATCCCAAGCTTATCCGCATAGCTGATTTTTGCCTTGAATTTCTTCTGCTCTGTATAGAGCTGAGTGCGGATGCCCTCCTTTCGGAGGCGGGTGGCGAAGTCAATGGCAGGGGAGAGGTCATCTGTCATGGGCAGGACCAGCACGTCCGCTGGAGCGGTAGACATTTGGGAATTGAGATACTCCTGTTCCTGTAAAACATAGAACAGGCGGGTCAGTCCAATGGAAATTCCGACTCCAGGAAGTTGTTTATTGGTGTAATATTCCGCTAAGTTATCATATCTGCCGCCGGAACAGATGGAACCGATCTCCGGATGGTCCAGCATAGTGGTCTCATAGACCGTACCAGTGTAGTAGTCTAATCCGCGTGCGATGGTCAGGTCCACAGCGAAATGGTCCTCGGGAACCCCGAAAGCGGTCAGGTATCGGGTTACAGTAGACAGTTCTGTGAGGCCGGCATCGAACAACTCATTCTTTCCCCGGTAGCCTTCCAGAGCGGACAGCACTTCTGTATGATTGCCCTGAATGGCGATGAATTTCAGAATCTCATCCGCTTTAGCCTCTTCCACGCCGGATTCCACCAGCAGCTCCCGCACCTTGTCCCCGCCGATTTTGTCCAGCTTGTCCACGGTTCGCATGATCTCTGGAGCCTGCTCCGGCAAGTTCAGCATGGCGTAAAAGCCGTTGAGAATCTTCCGGTTATTTACCCGAATCTGGAACCGGTGGAGGCCCAGGGTGGTAAAGGTGTTGTAGATGATGGCGGGAATTTCCGCCTCGTTGGTAATGTCCAGCTGACCGTCTCCGATGATGTCGATGTCCGCCTGATAGAACTCCCGGAACCGGCCCCGCTGGGCCCGTTCTCCCCGGTACACCTTGCCAATCTGGTAGCGGCGGAAGGGAAAGGTCAGTTCTCCATAGTGCAGGGCCACATACTTGGCCAGTGGAACCGTCAGGTCGAAGCGGAGGGACAGGTCGGTATCTCCCTTGGTAAAGCGGTAGATCTGCTTTTCCGTCTCGCCGCCGCCTTTGGCCAGCAGGACCTCGCTGGCCTCGATGAGGGGCGTGTCCAGCGGGGTGAAGCCATAACGGGAATAGGTGGAACGGAGCAGTTCCATCATGCGCTCCATCTGCATCTGAGGCGCGGGCAGCAGCTCCATGAAGCCGGAAAGGGTATGGGGTTTCAGTTTTGCCATGGTTTCATATCTCCTTTCATCTGATTAAAAATTGATTGTATTTGGAAAACAGCAAGATGCTCCCTTCCTGCACAAAAGCGTGCGGGACGAGAGCATCATCTGATACTTTCGTGGTGCCACCCACATTCAGCGCGGCAAAATGGCCGCACCCTTTCAGCCCTCTGTTACGGGAGGGATTACCGTGGACGTTTCCGCCCCCGCTGCTGGCGCTGTCTTCGCCGGGCCCTTCCGCCGGACCCTTTCAGCCAAGGGGGTCCTTCTCTGTGCGGGGGATATCGGGTACTTATGCGCCGTCATCGCGGTTTCTGAGGCTTGATTGTATCGCAATTGAAGAGAAAAGTCAAGGGACGACGCTTTCTTGAAAGAAAGCTTAGCAAAGAACTTTAAACTGCTTCTACCAGGAATCTTTTATAAGAACGCAGTTTAGAGTTCTTTTTGGTTCTTTTTCTTGCAAGAAAAAGAACAGAAAACCTCAAAGGGTGTTGCTCTTTTTGGGATTGAGGATTTCACGCCAATCAAGATCTCCCCGTTCCAGACCGTGAATCAGCATCTCCGCCGTGGCCACATTGGTGGCGCAAGGAATGTTGTACTGGTCACACAGCCGGGTAATATATTGAAGGTCGCTGTCCCAGTCGTTGGACTGGGGATTGGAAAAGAACAGTACCATGTCAATTTCATTGTATGCAATCCGAGCGCCAATCTGCTGGCTTCCCCCGTGGGCATGTGACAAGAACAGGTGTACATTGAGACCCGTGACCTCAGACACCAGCCGGCCTGTGGTGTTCGTGGCACAGATGGTATGCTTGGACAAAATGCCGCAATACGCAATGCAGAACTGTACCATCAATTCTTTCTTCTGGTCGTGTGCCATCAACGCAATATTCATTCCGAAACGCCATCCTTTCATATCCGAAATAGGGCTTCCTCCAACGCGGGCTTTGTGTGAACGCTGCCCGGAAGGAAGCAGTGATACCTGTAAACAGGGCCTGACCTTGTCCCTAATGAAGCCGCATCATCTTTACCCGCTGGCCTTCCAGCCGCCGGGCAATGTTGAGATAGGCTTGGGCTGCCCCTTTTCGCTCCGCCAAAATGACAGGCACTCCTCGATTGGCGGAAATGGTAACGGCAATATCCTCCGGGACTACTCCCAGAAGAGGGAGGCCCACTGTATCCATCGCATCGTCAATAGTGGTTTGCAGCTGCCGCAACAGACGGGGCTTGACCCGGTTGACCACCAGGTGAATCTGGGGAAGTGCGCTGCTCAGCTCCGATACCGCCCGCTGGGCGTCCCGCAGGGCGCTGGCGTCTGTGGTGGAAACCAGAATCGCCCGCTCCGCTCCGCAGGCCGCCAGGCGGAAGCCGGGCCCCAGTCCTGCCGGAGAGTCAATCAGGCAGTAGTCATACTGTGCTGTAATTTCCTTAATCAGCGCCCGCATGGCGCTGTGCTCTACGGACTCCGGGGCCGCCCGGACCGGCGCTGTGAGCAGAGACAAATTCGGCAGCAGGGGATGCCGGACCGCCGCCGCAGACAGACTGCACCGGCCCTCCAGCACATCACTGAAATCCATCAGCGCCCGGTCGCTCAGCCCCAGGGAGATGTCCAGATTACGCAGACCCACGTCCGCATCCAGGCAGAGCACCGTTCTGCCCAGAGCGGCCAGACAGGAGGCGACTCCGCCAGTGACCGAGGTTTTCCCGGTGCCGCCTTTTCCCGATGTGATGACAATGGCCTGCCCCATAGAATTCCTCCCCGTTGACTATTCATTATAACATGCTTTTCTGGTCAAATTCAATGATTTTTTTCTAAATTTTTCTTTACATTGGTGAAAAAATACGAATATGGACAAAATTAAGGAATTTCCTAGCATATTATAGTTAAAATCCTTATTTTTAGTAGGAAATCGCCGCACTTTTCTGCCTTCGCCGCAAGGAAGAAAACCGTTTAGCGTTTTTTTGCTTCTTTTCTTTTGAGAAAAGAACTGAAAAATCACAAAGGTGCTTTCTGTATCTTGGCCCAGCGGCGGGGGTAGCCCTTCGGTGTGGGGCCCGCTTTTTTGATGACCAGAATCCGGTGAATCACATCAGTTCCCGGAATCCTGTAGTCGTGGGCCGCCCCCATGTCTCCGCCCAGCAGTTGAATTCCCCTCAGAGCGGCAGACAGCTCTTCTTCCGAGTCCACCGATTTCATGGCCAGAAACGCGCCGCCTGGCTTGACATAGGGAAGGCAAAGCTCTGCCAACACCCGCAGGTCCGCCACGGCTCGGGAAGTGGCAATGTCAAACTGCTCCCGGTAATCGGGAAGCAGCGCCTGTTCCTCGGCTCTGGCGTGGATACAGGTGACATCCGCTGTCCCCAGGGCCTGTGTGACCTCGCTGAGCCAAGTTACCCGCTTGCCCAGGGCATCCAGCAGGGTGAGTTGAATACTGGGCTCAATCAGCCGCAGCGGCAGGCCGGGGAAGCCGCCGCCGGAGCCGATATCAATGACCTTCTTTCCAGCCAGATCCGCCGCGCCGAACAGTCCGGCAGAATCCAGAAAGTGCAGCCGGGCCACCTGTTCCGGTTCCCGCAGGGCGGTCAGGTTCATCACTTGATTCTTTTCCAGCAAAAGCCGGCCGTATTCCGCCAGGGCTGGAGCTGCCTCGAGGGAGAGGCCCATTTCCAGCAGTCCCTCCCGTATCATCTGTTCCATTGTCATCCTCCCAACGCGGACAGCAGGGCCGGAATCCCCCAGGCAAGGCTGAGCAGACAGGACGCGGCGGCCAAAATGACCACAAACAGTGCGCCTGTCCTGCCGCCCCGGTACTGTCCCTTCTTATAGCTGGTCCAGGTAATGGCGGCCAGCCCGCCGCAGGCTGGCGCCACCATGAGGCCGGTGATGCCACGGAGCATAGTTCCAGTGGCCAGGGCATACACATTCAGCAGCACCAGAATGACCATGTATACAATGCCCACCCAGGCCAAAATCCGCTTGGTGGGTGAGGCGGGGGTGTAAGGTTCCGGCTGGCGGTCCTTTCGTTCCTCGTCTGCCATGAAAGACTCCTTTCTTAGAAGCTGTATTCACAACCGTTGAAGGGCGTCTGAGCTTGTCTTTCGCCACCATACGGCGCCAATTTTCCTTGGAATCCGTCAGGATTCCAAGGAAAATTGTCTTGTCTGGCAGCAAAATCCTGTGCTCAGCCGCCATCCCCCGATTATGAATACAGCTTCTTAGTTTTCAACAATTTTGGCTTGGATTGTGGATTATTTTTTGCTTTGATCCGCTTTCAGAAGGTCCCGGATTTCTGCCAGAAGCAGTTCTTCCTTGGAGGGAGCGGGCGGCGGGGGAGGAGCGGCCTCCTTTTTTCGGTGGAGGCGGTTGATGGTCTTTACCATGAGGAACACCACCAAAGCCATGATGAGGAAGTTCAATACAGCCTGAATGAAGTTGCCGTAGGTGATAACAGCCGTGCCTACCGTTACCGACAGGCTGGAAAAGGAATCTTCCCGGACAAAAATTCCGATGACCGGCATGATGATATCATTGATGAGGGACGTGCTGATGGAACTGAACGCACCGCCCACAATGACGCCCACCGCCATGTCCATCACATTGCCTCGGGCGATGAACTGTTTAAACTCTGCGATCAATCCGCTTGTCTTTTCACTCATGAGGAGTGCCTTCCTTTCGTTTCAGCTGGGCCTTGAGCAACAAAATTCCCCTGTGCCACAGAAGGCATCCGGCCACTGTTCCGCCGTAGACGAACATGGCCCGCAGCGGCAGCCGGACCATCACCCGGTTGATTCCCATTCGGTCTGCCATCAAGTTGAATTCCGTAATCGCCAGACAATGATAGAGATAAATCAGATAGCTTACGCTGTCCAGCTCCGCAACAGGGCGGGGAAGAGGCCGGTCCTTCCACTGTGCCGCCAGCTGGAAGCAAAACAGAATGGCGCTCATCTGATATCCGATGTGGATTTCCTCCAGGAATGGAATTGCTGCCCGCCCGGAGAAGAGCAGGGCGCTGAATACCGCGTCGGCCAGGGTAAGGGTCACAAACAGGACCCGAATCAGCGCCTTATTCCGCTCCAGCAGAGTCAGGAACGTTTGATAATTCCGGCCAATGTAGCAGCCGGCCAGGTAGTAGATCAGATAGGTGGCAAACACCCGGTCGCTGTAAGGGAACTCCAGTCCCGGCTTCAGCAGAGCCAGAAAGGAGCCCAGATACCGGGCGCACAGCCAGGACAGGCCCAGGGCAAAGGGAAGGGCCAGCACAGCGTCATACTTCCTCACAAAGACCCGCCACAGAGGGACCAGCACCACAAATTGAATCAGGGCAACTACAAAGTAGAAGTGTGCGGACAGGTCCCCCACCAGCCAGAACTGGCACAGCTGCCCCAGAGAAAAGGTGTAATATCCCCGCCAGATAAAATAGGCATAATAGACCGCCATGGCCAGCAGATAGGGCAGAAGCAGGGTTTTTGCCCGCCGCTTGTAGTATTGGCTCAGAGAAAACCGGCTGTCCCCGGTCAGACAGAGCTTGACGCCGCTGAGGACAAAGAAACCGGAAACTGCGGCAAAGGCCAGCCGCTGGGGAATCAAAACCGTGAGAAACTGCCAGCTGGACCGGTCCAGCGTGGAAACCGGGTGAGACAGCACGTGGATCAGTACCACCAGCAGGCAGAACAGCACATTTAAGATGGAAAGCTCAGGCTTGCGGCCCGCCGGGGCCTCTTTTCCATGCTCCATTTACTTCTCCTTGGGAATCAGCAGCTCCTTGCCGCCCATATAGGGCTGGAGTGCCTTGGGAACCTTCACCGAGCCGTCCGCCTGGAGATTGTTTTCCAACAGGGCAATCAGCATCCGGGGAGGAGCCACACAGGTGTTATTGAGGGTGTGGGCCAGATAGTTCTTTCCATCCTCGCCCCGAATCCGAATCTTCAGCCGCCGGGCCTGAGCGTCGCCCAGATTGGAGCAGGAGCACACCTCAAAATACTTCTGCTGGCGGGGAGACCAGGCCTCAATGTCGCAGGACTTCACCTTCAGATCTGCCAGGTCGCCGGAACAGCATTCCAGCTGCCGGACGGGAATGTCCATGCTCTGGAAGAGCTCCACCGAATACTGCCACAGCTTTTCGTACCAGTCCATGGACTCCTCGGGCTTACAAACCACAATCATTTCCTGCTTCTCAAACTGGTGGATACGGTACACGCCCCGTTCTTCAATGCCGTGAGAACCCTTTTCCTTTCGGAAGCAGGGGGAGTAGGAGGTCAGGGTCTGAGGCGTCTTTTCCTCGGGGATGATCTGGTCAATGAACCGCCCGATCATAGAGTGCTCGGAGGTGCCGATCAGATACAGGTCCTCGCCCTCAATTTTGTACATCATGGATTCCATGTCGGCAAAGGACATGACGCCTTCCACCACGTTGCCACGGATCATGAAAGGGGGAATGCAGTAGGTGAAGCCCTTACCAATCATAAAGTCCCGGGCGTAGGCAAGTACCGCCTCGTGGAGCCGGGCAATGTCACCCAACAGGTAGTAAAAGCCCGCGCCGGACACCCGGCCTGCGGCCTCCATATCGATGCCGTCAAAGGACTCCATAATTTCAGTGTGGTAGGGGATGGGAAACTCCGGCGTGACCGCTTCGCCAAACCGCTGAACCTCCACATTGGCGCTGTCGTCCGGCCCGATGGGCACGCTGGGATCGATTATCTGGGGAATCACCATCATAATCTGACGGATCTCCTTGGCCAGCTCGTCTTCCCGCTGTTCCAGCTGAGCCAAACGCTCGGCATTGGCTACCACCTGGGCCTTGGCCGCCTCGGCCTCCGCCAGCTTGGAAGGGTCTTTCTTGGCCTGGCCCATCAGCATGCCCACCTGTTTGGACAGGGTGTTTCGGGCAGTGCGGAGGTCCTGGGCCTCCTGAATGGTCTGCCGGTTCTCCGCGTCCAGAGCCAGAACCTGGTCTACCAGGGGAAGCTTGTCCTCCTGAAACTTCTTTTTGATGTTTTCACGAACTGCGTCGGGGTTCTCCCGGAGAAATTTAATGTCAATCATGCTGAGTACACCTCTGATTCTATAGTATGAAAGGGGGATGTTTCACGTGAAACATGGAGGCGTTCTTTTCGTTGGAAAAAGAAAAGAACCAAAGAAAGCTTAAAACGGATTACTCTTCTTCTAATGGAGGAATCCCATCCGGATAAAGGGCGTCTACAATGCGCTGATAGACATCCGCGGGGGACTCTATGGTAATATTCTCATGGGCCTCCAGCATAGCGCTCTCTGTTGCCGCAGGAATGGTGGGAAGGTATTCCTGAAGGCCATAGGCGTTGAAACGCTGAATCAAGGGCCGGGCATAGCGGTAATACTTCTGCTCATAATAGGCTTGAATTTGGAGAAGCCATTCCAGCGCGATGGTTTCATTTTGGGCTTCGTTTACCTCTTTGAAAGCCTCTTCCAGAGAACTGGACAAATCATTTCGCTCTGTGGTCATGGTTTTCAGTTGCTCTTCCAGCTCTGCCACCTGGGCACGGAGCTTGCTGTTATCCTCCTGCATGGCCTCCACGGTCTGCATGGCGGAGACAGAATCCTTCAAGCCAGCCAGGGACGCGTCCATACCCTCCAGCTTCCGCTGCTGCATAAAGTAGGACATGGCCAGCAGCAGGAAGGCAGCCAGGAAAAGGACGATAAGGTAAGTGAAAACAGGGGCCTTGCGCTTGTGAGTTCGTTTTCGGGGTGCGGAACGTGGCGTTTGAGGTTCCTCCGGAGTGATATCGTTGGGAAGGTCGCTCATTGACTGCCGCCTCCTTTCGCCAGCTGGAGCTGCTCCAGGGCTTGCAGCAGCAGGTCCAGATCGTCATTATTGTAATATTCCAATTCAATTTTTCCCTTTTTCCGGCCGGATATAATCTTAACCTTCCGTCCAAAGCGAGTAGAGAGGTTTTTTTCTGCCTCCGCCAGATAAATGGCCAGGGGGGATTCCTTCGGGGCGGGCTTTTCCGGTTCCTCCTGGGTCAGCTTTTTAACCAGGGCCTCCACCTGACGGACTGACAGGTCCTCGTCTACGATGCGCTGCGCCAGCCGGGCCTGAAGGTCGGAATTCTTGATAGGGAGGAGGGTGCGGGCATGACCGCTGGACAGCTTGCCCTCTTCCACAAGCGGTTTCAAATTTTCCGGCAGATTCAGCAGCCGCAGGGCGTTGGCTACGGCCGGCCTGGATTTGCCCACCCGTTGGGCGACCTCCTCCTGTGTCAGGCCGTGTTCCCGAATCAGGGTGTCATAGCCCTGAGCTTCCTCCATGGGATTCAGATCTTCCCGCTGAAGGTTTTCAATGAGGCCCAGTTCCATGGCCTTACGGTCGTCGGCCTCTATGATAATGGCGGGGATCTCATTCAGGCCGGCCAGCCGGGCGGCGCGCCAGCGGCGCTCACCGGAGATAATCTGATAGTAGCCTGTGGCCAAATGGCGGACAACCAGAGGCTGAATAATACCATGCTGCCGGATGGAGCCGGCCAGCTCAGCCAGGGATTCCTCGTCAAAGTGCTTTCTGGGCTGCTTCAGACTGGCTTCCACCTGGGAGATGGGGAGGGTGAGGGAGCTGCCCTGCTGATCCTGAAGGGCGGCATCACCCAGAATGGCCCCAAGCCCACGGCCCAAGCCAGTCTCTAAACTTCGTTTTGCCATCAATTCTCTCCTTTCTTGCTTTTCTTGAAGGAAAAGTAAGCAAAAGAACTTTAAACGCCCCATTTATGCGAAAATGGCAAATTTGTTTAAAGTTTTTTGCACTTCTTTCAAGCAAAAGAACAATTACGTATTTTTAGAAATCACCTCTGCCGCCAGGGAAGTGTAAGCTTCCGTGCCACGGGAAAAGGGGTCATAGGCAGTCACGGGCTTTCCGTGGCTGGGCGCCTCAGAGAGGCGGACATTCCGCGGAATGACTGTGGCGTAGACCTTGCCGGGGAAGTGGTGCTTGACCTCTTCCGCCACTTGAAGGGACAGGTTGGTGCGCCCATCATACATGGTCAGCAGCACGCCTTCCAGCTCCAGGCTGGGATTCAGGGACCGCTTGACAATGCGGATGGTGGTCAAAAGGTCGGAAAGCCCTTCCAGCGCGTAGTATTCGCACTGGACCGGAACAATCAGAGTGTCTGCCGCGCACAGGGCGTTCAGAGTTAGCAGCTCCAGGGAAGGGGGGCAGTCGATCAAAAGGAAGTCAAAATCATCCTTAACCGGCTGCAGCGCGTTTTTAAGGAGATATTCCCGGCCCTCGATGCCCACCATTTCAATGCCCGCGCCGGACAGGGTTTTGTTGGAGGCGATGAGCTGGCCGTAAGGAGTTTTGACCAGCGCCCGTTTGACGTCCGCGCCGTTGATGAGAACGTCGTAAACGTTGGGGGAAACGGTACTCTTATCAACGCCCAGCCCAGAGGTTGAGTTGGCCTGAGGGTCAAAGTCGCAGATCAGGACCCGCTTCCCGGCAGACGTCAGAGCCGCGCCCAGATTGACGCAGGTGGTCGTTTTACCTACGCCGCCCTTCTGATTTACAATTGCAATCGATTTAGCCATATGTCACCTGCCGATGATAAAAGTAGTCCCTTTTTGGGTTGGCACAGGGACAAGTCTTATTATAGATTCTCTCTTCCAAAAATGCAACAGTTTAAAGTTTTTTTGCCTCTTTTCTTTCGAGAAAAGAGGAGAAAAAGGGAAGTGAAAAAGCGCAAGCCCCGAGTGTTTCACGTGAAACACTCGGGGCTTGCCTGAGAAAAGGGAGATAAAGAAGAAAGAGAGGGGAAAGATCAAACTTGCTTGGGTGGTGCTTTGGGAATACGAATGGTCAGCAGGACCGCCTCGTCCGTATCCTCCCGGTCACATTGGGCATTCACGCCCGCGGACTGCATCAGATTCAGTCCCCGCGTGACCGTATTGAGAAAGAGACGGACATCCTTGATGAGAACAACGGGCTTTTTGCGGACTGTGGGGGCAGTCGCTGGAGGGGAAAGGAGGCCCTCAATATATTCCTCCGTCTTGGCTACTGTGAGCTGTTGACTGGAGATATACTCAAAGACCTTCCACCGTTCGCCGTCGTCCTCCAGCCGGAGCAGAGCCCGGGCATGACGCTCGGACAGTCCGGCGTCCAGCAGGGCGTTCAGCAGGTCGGGGGGAAGCCTGAGCAGCCGGAGCTTGTTGGCGACGGCAGACTGTGACTTGCCCACCCGGCGGGCGGCGTCCTCCTGGGAGAGGTGGTAGGTGGAGATAAGATTAGACAGGGCCTGAGCCTCTTCCACGAAGTCCAGATCCCGCCGCTGAAGATTCTCCACCAGGGCCAACAGAGAGGATTGTACATCCGTAGCCTGGACCAGGATGCAGGGGACATCCCGCAGTCCCGCCAGCTTCGCGGCCCGAAGCCGGCGTTCGCCGGAAACCAATTCATAGCGGCCATCCATGCGCCGGACGGACAGGGGCTGCAAAATGCCGACTGCGCGGATGGAATCAGCCAGCTCGGCCATGCCTTCCGGTGCGAAACGGGAGCGAGGCTGATTGGGATTAGGCATAATCTGTTCAACGGGGAGAAAAAGCACCCGAGCGCTCTCAAATAACCCGCGCCGGCGCAGCAGCGACATTCACATTCCCTCCTTTCTGTGGACAAGCTTAGTTTACCACATTATTACAAGAAGAAAAGCAAACACTGTCGAGGGGGAAAAGATTTTTCAGTTCTTTTTCTTGGAAGAAAAAGAACCAAAAAGAACTTCAAACTACGTTCTACCGGCAGATTGGCAGTAGAACGTAGTTTGAAGTTCTTTTGCCTACTTTTCTTTCAAGAAAAGTAGGTTAGAGGCGGAGGCGGAAGAGGAGGGTGCCGGAGCAGGGGGGAAGGCGGAGGCGGAGCGCGCCGTCCCGGTTGCGCCAGTTCTTGCCGGAGAGCAGATCCACCGCGCCCATCCAGTCCAGCGTAAGAATGGCTTCCTCGTCTCCGGCGTTCATAGCGGCCAGCACCATGTCCCGGCCCAGCCGGCGGGTGAAGGCCAGAACATGGCCCTCCGCTTGAATGTATTCTATCGTGCCCTTGCGAAGACAGGGATTCCGTTTCCGCAGCTTCCCCAGCTTGGAGAACCACTGAATCAGATCCTGATTCTCTTTGCCCCAGGGATAGCCTCTCCGGTTGAAGGGGTCCTCAAAGCCTTCCATCCCGGCCTCATCCCCATAGTAAACCGTAGGCGCGCCGGGGAAGGCGAACAGCAGCACAGCGCCAACCTTCAGACGGCGCAGGCCCAGTTCCCGCTGCTCTGGAGTCATGACAAAGCGGGAACGCCAGCCCTTGGTTTCGTCCATCTTGTCGCTTCCCACGCCCAAAAGAGTCAAAATCCGAAGCGTGTCGTGGGTGCCCAGAGAATTCATAGAGGAATAAAAGGCAAAGGGCGGATAATTCTCCCGCAGCTGCTCCATCTCCCGGTAAAAGTTTTGCGCGTCGCCGCCCAGCAAAAAGGAAATAGCCGCGTTTCGGAAGGGATAGTTCATCAGTCCGTCCAGATGCCCGCCCAGCAGATGCTTCCGGCGCACGCCGTAGGCGATTTTGGTGGTGCCGTCCTCCCATACCTCACCGATGACCGCCGCGTTGGGCTTCTCCGCCCGCACTGCGGCACGAACGCCCTCCACAAAGTCGTCAGGCAGCTCGTCAGCCACATCCAGCCGCCAGCCGTCCGCGCCAGCCCGCAGCCAGCGCCGGACCACCGAGTCCGGACCGCCAAACATGAACCTGCGATAAGAAGGGTCGTGCTCATTGACTGCCGACAGGGAGTAGATCCCCCACCAGCTGTCATACTTGTGGGGCCACTGCTGGAAGTGGAACCAAGAGGAGTAAGGGGAGTCTGTGGACTGATAGGCCCCAACGTCAGGATAGCTTCCGTCCCCGTTAAAGTAGCGGCTGACAAAACCAGTGTGGTTGAATACCCCGTCCAGCATCACCCGCATGCCCCGCTTGTGGGCCTCGCTGCACAGACGGGAAAAATCCTCATTGGTGCCCAGCATGGGGTCGATTCTGCTGTAATCTCCCGTTCCGTAGCGGTGGTTTTCCGCCGCCTCAAAGATGGGACAAAAGTAGATAGTGGACACCCCAAGGTCCCGAAGATAATCCAGTTTCTCTTCCACACCCTTCAGGGAACCGCCGAAAAAGTCCCGGTTGCGGACCTCGCCGTGCTCATTGGGTTCAAATTGGGGCAGATCCTCCCAATTCTCGTGGACCCACCGGCCGCCTACCATCCCGGCGGGATCGGGCAGCTCTGTCCGGCGAAAACGGTCGGGAAAAATCTGATAGCACATTCCCTGACCGAACCAATCAGGCACACGCTCCGTTCCGTCGTAGACAGTGAGCTGATACACCGGCGAGGTTTCCGTCCGGCCGTCCAGACCCTCCAGAGAAAAATGATACCAGATCAGACCCACGTAGCCTTCCGTAAAAAGACTGCCCTCAAAGAGGTCCCGGCCCAGGGTGCGGCTTCGCCAGGTCATATCTACCTCCCGGACCCGGTTCTCCCAAAACTCAAATCGCGCGATCAGACGAACGCGGGAAAAACCCTCCTGACTGAGCGGACGAAGGGCAAAGCGTACCTGTGTGCCGCTGGTAACAGCGCCGTAGGGCTGCTTGCAGTCCGGCTTCCACGGGTCGTAAACAGAGAGGTCAAACATGATATTTCCCCCCAACATTCAGAATAGAGACACGCATCCTATTTTAGTCCAGCAAAAGGATGAAAAACCATAAATACGATGGGTAAACAGGTTTTCAAAGGACAGCCTGCCCCTGAAAAAGTCGGGACTTTTATCAGGGCAGCAGGGTGTTTTCCTGAACCGCCGTCTCCAAAGCGGCGTCAGCATTGAAATAGTAGCTGAGCACATCGGCGGCAATGGCGCCCAGCTCAGAGCCGGAGCCGCCGGACTCCACGGCAATGGCCATGACGACCTGAGGGTCGTCGTAGGGCGCGAAGCAGACAAACATAGCGTTGGAGTTTTCCTGACCGGCCACCTGAGAGGAGCCGGTCTTGGCGCCCACCTGAATCCCCTGCGCGGCCAAGCCGGTGAAATACCGGGCTACAGAGCCTTCGGTGGTCACCATGAGCATGCCCGCTTTGACGGCCTCCACAGTGGAATCCTGCATTTCCACTGTGTTGAGCACTACAGGATCAAAGGTTTCGACGACCTCAGTGCCGTCGTTGCTCTTCACACTTTTGAGCATGTGGACCTGATTGTGGTTTCCGCCGTTGACCAGAGTGGAGACATAGTTCGCCATTTGCAGAGGCGTAAACTGATAGTCGCTCTGTCCGATGGCGGCATAGAGCATATTGCCCCGATACCAGGTGGAGTTGAGAGAGGCGCTGTATTCCGGCCCGGCGATGACGCCGGAGTTCTCCGACATCTCAATGCCAGTCTTTTCGCCCAAGCCGAAAGCCCGGACATAGCTGTTCAGAATATCAATGCCTTCCCGGTCGTCCATTTCATCCAGCCGGACAATCGTGTCATAAAAGTAGTAGTTGCAGGAATCCCGGATGGCCTGGCTCACATTTACCCTGCCGTGGTATCCCCCAGCCTGCCGGTAAAGCCAGCATTTGGGGCGGGCGTCATAGTAGACATAAACGCCAAGGTCGTTGATCGTCTCCCGGGTGTTGATAACGCCCTCCTCCAGGCCGGCCACAGCGGTACACATTTTGAAGGTGGAGCCTGGCGCGTACCGGCCGGACATGGCACGGTTGAGCAGGGGATTGAGCTCGTCGTCCAGCAGAGCGTTGTACTCGGCTGTGTTCCCGTAGCTCTCCAGGCTGTAAGTGGGGTAGGAACCGGAGGCCAGCAGGCTGCCGTCCTTGGGGTTGAGCACCACCATGGCCGCGCCTCGGGAGCCCTCCAGCTGAGGCACGTACTGAGCCAGGGCGTCCTCCACTTTTTTTTGCAGGCCGTGGATGATGGTGAGTTCCACGGTCTGACCCGGCTCGGGCATTACATCGTAGGTCTCGTTGACCACCTTGCCCGAGGTGTTTGTCTCAATGGTGCGGACGCCGGGAGAGCCGTGAAGGTATTGTTCAAAGGCCTGCTCTACGCCGAAAATGCCCACAATATCATTCATATTGTAGCCCAGCTCCCGATATTCCGGCCAGTCCTCCCGCTGAATGGCGCCCACCCGGCCCAGCAGGTGGGCCATATAGTCAGTCTCATACTGCCGGACTGTGGCGGTGCTGACCTTGATGCCGGGCAGCCCCTCTTCCTTCACACGGGAAATAAAATCAATGTCCACATCCTCGGCAAAGGTGTATTCGTAAATGACATCATTGGCCAGCAGAGCCAGCTGATAGTAGATGCCGGCCAAGGCGCGGGCGTCGTTGTCCGGCACCTCGGGGCCGATCTCATAGCGGTAGCGGAGCCAGGACAAAATGGTTTGAGCGGCCTCAGAAGCCTCAGCGGGGGTGTCAAAAATGTCCATAGCGTCCGCGATGGAGTGTTCCGAGCCGGATTCATCCTTCCATTTCAGCTGGCTGGAGGCGTTTTCCTTCAGCGCGTTGATGAGGGCGCCCAGTTGGGTGTAAGCTTCCTCTTCACGGCCGTGGTCGTTGGTGTACAGCACATAGAAGGGCGTGTAGCGAACGGTGGTCCGGCCGGTAAAGCTGTCGGTTTCCGTCTCCGTCCGGGTGATTTGAAAGGGCGCTTCGGCGGTGATGTAAAGGTCGTCCCGCCAGGTGACGCCCTCCTCCCGGCAGATTTGAATCAGCCGCAGGAGGGTTTCATTCTGCTCGGCCTGGGTGCCCATAAGGGATCGGTCCAAAGTGACCTGCTGGGTCTGCCGGTTGCCGATGAGTACCTGACCCCGGCTGTCGGTGACAATGCCGCGGGCGGCGGGAACGGTCTCCTGCTTGGCCACCCGGCGCTGAGAGGCCTCCCGGTAGGAGGAGCCCATGACAATTTGATTTTGGTAGAGAATCCCGCCGAACAGCGCCAAAAAGAACGCCAGCAAAAGCGCGATGACATAGATTCTCCGCCGGAGCCTTCTTTCCGCTTTGTCTTCCAAGGGATAACCTCCATTTCTGTTCTTTTTCTTGAAAGAAAAAGAACCAAAAAGAACTTCAAATTGTGGTTGCTTGCAGAATGTTACGGTAGAATCAGTTTAAAGTTCTTTTGCTTCTTTTCTTTCAAGAAAAGAAGAGAAAAACTAAGCCAGCCGGTCGCCGCCCACCCGGCGGTAGACGGAGCGAAAGATGAGGTAGACCGGCAGGACGAGGATGAGGGAGTAAAGGACCTCCGGCAGGGCGATGCGAAGAAGTCCCTCCAGAGGGGCCCCGCCTAAAAGACGCCATAAAACCCGCACACCGTCCAGCCCTGCCAGGGCCAGCACGGAACAGATGTAGCCGCCCATCAGGGTGGCGTTGAAGGCGTACTGGGTGGTAATGCCGGAAAAGAGGCCGATCAGCGTACAGGCCACCGTCATGCCGCCGTTGGTGTGGAGGTACATCGCGTCACAGAAAGCGCCTGCGGCAATGCCGAAGGCCGCGCCTGCGGTGGAGCCCTCAAAAACGCCCACCATCACCACAGCCAGGGGAGCCATAATGGGGATGACTCCGTAAATGGGAAACCGGGCGAAAACCAGATTTTCCAGCCCGGCCACCAACAAGAAAGCCAGAGCGTAGCTGCACCATTTGATGAACTTGTCCCGCTGGGTCAAGAAAGATCACTCCCTTTCTTCTTTTCCTAAAAGGCGGAGTCCATCCGGGCAAAGCCGGAAAAGAAGCAAACGAACTTCATGCCCTTGGCTGAAGCCGCTCCGCATGGGAGGGCAGTCACTCCACAATGTCAAAGCTCTTGATGATGAACACCTGAGTGAGGCTTTTCAGGTCTGCTGCCGGGGTGAGCACGGCATAACGGGACATACCCGATTCCTCCGTCCGCACCTCGTCCACGGTCCCAACCATCAGGCGGGGAGGATACACGCCCCCCTTGCCGGAGGTGAGCACCACGTCGCCGGAAATGAGCTGATCGTTATCGGGAAGATAGCTCAGCTTGAGCTTTCCCTCCGGCATCAGGCCGAAATCCCCTTCGAGAATGGCCGCGTTGTCCGTGCGGAAAATAAGAGCGCCCATCTCCAGCTCCGGATCCAGGAGGGTAGTCACAGAGCACCAGTTGACGCCCACCTCGGACACAACGCCCACCAGGTTGCCCTGAGAGTCAATCACGCAGTCGCCGGCCTCCACATCGTGAATGGATCCCTTGGACAGGGTGAGGGAGGATTCCCAGCTGGTGGCGGAGCGGGACAGGATAGTGGCGGATTCCAAAGAGAATTCCCGCCGCTTTTCCCGCAGCTCCAGCAGGTTCCGCAGCTCCTCATTTTCCTTGCTGTCCGAGACAGCCTCACGGGCCTCCCGCTGAAGCCGGGCATTTTCCTCCCGCAGCCGCTGATTTTCCTCCACCAGAGCGTCATAATTGGCGGAGCGGTTGTATTGGTCCTGAATCCAGACCGCCACCGTGCTGACGCCGGCCCGCAGGGGTGCGGCAATGACGCCCAGGGCATTGCCCAGCAGCGTCGGAGCTGCCGGCATGAGGGCGGAGGCTATGGCCACCACCGCCGCCAGCAGTACCGCCGCAATGAGCAGCAAAATTCCATTGTGGCGCAGAAAATCTTTCACAAAGGGACACTCCGTTTCATAGGAAAACAAACAGGCAAAATAGTGCTTATCTGTTCATATCTCAGGGTGTGCCAAGAGATGCTGAACAGGTTCTTAGAGGAGCTTTACGCCCAGCCTGGCCAGAATCCGGCCCAAGCGGCAGATGGGCAGGCCGACCACATTGTAATAATCTCCGTCAATCCGCTCTACCAGCAGACTGCCCCGGCCCTGAATACCGTAAGCCCCGGCCTTGTCCATGGGTTCCCCAGTGGCAAGGTAGCCTTCAATCTCTTTTCCGCTCAGCTCCCGGAAGTAAACCGAGGTACACTCGTGCTCCACAATCCGCTTTTCGTCCTGGTAAACCGCCAGCCCGGTGTAAACCTGATGCCGGACTCCGGACAAAAGGGAGAGCATCTGAAAGGCGTCCAAATTGTCCCTTGGCTTGCCCAAAACCGTGCCCTCCAGGGCGACAATGGTGTCGGCGGCAATCACAATTTCGCCTGGACGGGCCTTTGAAAAGACCGCGTCCGCCTTTCGGGCGGACAGCCGCCGGACCACCTGCTCAGGCGGAAGGTTTTCCTCCAGCTCCTCGCTGGCGTGGGACTCCACCACAGTAAAGTCCTCAATGCCCATCCGGCGCAGAAGCTCCTGCCGCCGGGGAGATTTGGAAGCCAGTATGATGTCCGCCAATGTTACCCCTCCATTTGGGCCTCTTCCGGGCCCTGCTCCAGATTGCCGGAAACCCGGATGGCATGGCCGTAAAACAGATCTCCGTCCGCAAACCAGAAATCAAACCCGCCGTCCGCCTGGACCTGAATGGACTCCAGCTCCATGCGCTCCATAAACTGTTCCTTTGTGATGGGAACCGCGTCCTCATCCTCGCCGTCGTTGTCCGCCCACTCGTTGGCCAGGGTGAGCAGCTCCTGTGCGGCATAGACCCGAATCCGGCGGTCCCACTCTTCCTGACTGCCGGCCAAAGTCCTTGCGGCAGTCAGACAGGATTCCCGGTCCCCGCTCTGGTCAAAGGCGAGCTGGACGGGATGGTCCAGCCAAAGAAGCTCGGTTTCAAACCAGTCCACCGAACGGTTCAGCACGAAGACGCCCAGCCCCTCGGCCTCAAAGGTGACCGGCTTTTTCTGCTCTTGCAGGATGGCTTTCAGATCAGGGTCAAAGCCGGGCTTGGGCAGGTCCAGCAGGAGAAGCCGGGTCCCGTCTTTAGAAAGCCGTGCCTTGCACTGGATGATAAAATCTCGGGGCACCCGCTGCCGCAGATAGTCCAGCAGCTTTTCATCCACCTTGGAGGTCAGCTGAAAGCGGCCCTGATGAATGTCAGGGCTGTCCTCCTCCATCCAGGCGGTGAGTTCCACGCCTGCGGTCCAGAGCTGATCGCCGCCGGCCCGGCCACCATTGAACCCGCTGGCCCCAGTGACGGCCAGAATGTTCAGCTCCTCCGGCAGAAAGCCCGCCGCGAAGGCACGGTACTCCTCACCGGAAGCGCTGGATTCTTTTTTCTCTTTCTTTTTAAACAGACCCATCATGTTTTAAACTCCTCTGTGTGATCCTTCTTTTTCTGGAGGGATTGAACGGCACTTGATGTTGCGTAGCTAAGGCTTCATGGAGTCCATCCGGGCGAAGCCGGAAAAAGAAGCAAAAAGAACGTTAAACGGCGCCTGCTTGCGGACTGCCGCTTGTGTCAACGAAACCGTTATTTCCCGGTCGATCCAAACCCATTGGGTCCCCGTTCGGTCTCATCCAGGGCGTCCACGACCTCCAGCTCCGCCTGGGCCACTGGCATGACCGCCATCTGGGCGATCCGGTCGCCGGGCTGAATGGTATAATCGGTGTCCGAATGATTTTGCAGGCCCACCTTGATTTCACCCCGGTAATCGCTGTCAATGACGCCCACACAGTTGGCGGGTGCGATGCCGTGCTTCATGCCCAGCCCGCTTCGGGCGAAAATGAGCGCCACATACTCCGGTCCTGGCAGGCCAATGGCTAACCCGGTGGGGATGGTCCGCCGCTGTCCGGCGGGAATAGTCACCGCCTCGTCCAGACAGGCGTGGAGGTCCATAGCCGCCGCGCCCGCGGAGGCGTAAAAAGGAAAGGGAATTTCCGTCCCCAGTTTGGGGGACATGGCTTTTAATTTCAGTTTCATCGGGAATCCTCATCTCCTTCTAATCTATTCCACATCCCGGAAAGAAAGACCCCGGGTAATCTCCTTTGGCTCGCCGTCTGCCAGCCCCAGATACCGCTTCATCATCCAAACGCACTCCTCCGGCGTTTCGGTGGTGAACCGCAGCCGGGCCGCCCACAGCCCCATCTGCTGGTAATCCGCCTTATCCGCCAGAAACAGGGTCTTGGAGTTCAAAATTTCATTCCGGCACCCCCAAGCCCGCACCACAGGGAAGCGGGCCCCCTTCCGGTCAGTCAGCTCCTGGTCCTGCCCGCAGCTGCACCGGCCCTGCCGGTTCCTGATAATACAGTTCTCCGTAATCATCAGGGGAAGCCGTCCATACACAATCAGCTCCGTGTCCAGGGGCTTGGACAGGTCCCGCAGCCGGGCCAGCCGCTGCTCAAAGGACAGGGTGGCGGACAGCAGCCCCAGTCTGTTCAGCTCCTCCAGGCTCTCGCTGTTGGTGACGCCCAGCCCGTAGTCTCCCCGAACCTGGAAGCCCATCCGCCGGGCCAGAGGCAGATGCCCCCAGTTTCCCGCCAGGACCGTGCCAACGCCCAGGGCCCGTACAGCCTCCAGCTGCCGTTCCGCCTCCGCCAGCTCCCGGTCCCAGAGCACCCGAGGCAGAATCACCGCCGCCTGAGCGTACTTCTGAACCAGATCCACCTTGTCAGGCCTCTTCGCGGCCAGCTCCAGGGGCAGATAGACCAGGGCCGGCCGGAGGGCCATCAGCTCCTCCGTCACCTGTTCCGGGCGCTGAACGGACAGGGTGTATACCGGCGCTTCCCGCCGGTTTTCCCGCTGGGGCACAGGCTGGAACATCCCCTGAGCATGGGAAGGCGGAGCGGACCGCAGCCTGCTCAACTCCTCCAGCACAGACCGCCGCAGGGCGTTGAGCTGAGACAGGGGCAGGGAAAGGCCCTCCTCCACCTGACAATCCGCATGCTCACAGAAAAAAGGCGTTCCCCCAGTCTTGGACAGCTGCTCCCGCACACCCTCCGGGGTTAAAGCCCTGGTCCGGGCCGCCTCCGGCACAGGCCCTTCCGCCAGGGCGGCATGTCCCGCGCGGTCCTCCATCCGGACCTGAACCGCCTGTCCTGCCCTTATGGAAGCGGTCAGCCGGACCGGCACCCGAGGCCGCTCCCCGCGGCTGTACTCCGCCTTGACCTGAGCCAGCATGGCGCCGGGGTCAACCTCGCTTTCCCTCCGGACGCCGAACATGTCCGGCCCGGTGTGGTCCATAAAGTAGCCGTCAGTGAACCCCTGACGGGAAAAAGCCAGCTCCAGGGCCCGCAGCTCGTCCTTGGTGGGCTCCCGGCCCTCACGGAGGGCGGCGGCGTAAATTTTGGTGACAATAGCCACATATTCGGGCCGTTTCATCCGGCCCTCGATTTTGACGCAGGCCACACCCATGTCCTCCAGCTCCCGCAGGTGTCCGGCCAGAGACATATCCTTCAGGGAGAGAAGAGGTGCGTTGGCTTTGCCCTCCCATCCGTAGTTCAGCCGGCAGGGCTGAGCACACAGGCCCCGGTTGCCGCTGCGCCCACCGATGACAGAGGAGAAGAAGCATTGGCCGGAATAGCACATGCAGAGCGCGCCGTGAACAAAAACCTCAATTTCAATGGGTGAATTCCTGCAAATGTACGCAATCTGGTCCCGAGGCAGCTCTCGGGAGAGCACCACACGCTTCATGCCGAGCTCTGCGGCCAGCAAAGCGCCGTCCAGATTATGGATGGTCATCTGGGTGGAGGCGTGTAGCTCCGCCTCTGGCACAGCCTGCCGGAGCATCCGGGCCACCCCCAGGTCCTGCACCAGAATAGCGTCCACCCCTGCCTGGTCCGCGGCCTGGGCGGTCTCCGCCGCCAGAGGCAGCTCCCGGCCGGTGAGCAGAGTATTCAACGTGAGGTAGACCCTGACGCCTCGAAGGTGGCAGTAGGAAACCGCCTCTTCCAGGTCCGGAAGGGAGAAGTTAGAGGCGTTGCGCCGGGCATTGAAGTCGCCTGCGCCCAGATAAACCGCATCCGCGCCGCTCTGAACCGCGGCAGTCACCGCTTCGGGAGACCCGGCGGGGGACAATAATTCCAGCATGACAGACCTCCTCCGTCAGACGGGACCCAAAGGGGGGTCAATCCTTTTTCTCTTTGCGGTTTTGGAGCTTGAAGATCTCCCGTTTGGCGTCAGAAAGCTCCATCGTGACCTTTGTGGTCTCCTCCAGGGCCTCTTTCAGCTGACGGCGGAGATTTTCCGAGGCCTCTTGCTCCTTAAAGAGCGAGTCAGCGATATTGACGGCGGACAGCACGGCACTGTCGGTGATGGACACGCGGGTGGCGCTGATTAAGTCCGTCATCTGACCGTCCACATAGGCGGCCACCCGCTGGACATAACCGTCGTCCTCCGCCGCGATCAGGGTGTAGTCCCGTCCTGCGATGGTCACTATCACACGATGCTTCATTTCCATTCCCTCCCTGCACAACTACGCAATAGTATATCACATTTTTCCGCAAGATAAAAATAAAATTATCGTGAATTTTCATGAATTTTGTCAAAGGATGTCGGCGTTTTTCCCAAGAGAAAGCGGGAGCTCCCAAGGAACCCCCACCTTCGCCACTGAATATCCGCTTTTTGGGAAAACGCAGCAATTCAAATGTGCAACTCCACAAAATACAGCAGTCCGGCGGTTCGGTCCCAAAGCACCGTCAGCTTGTGGAGATCGGTCCGCGTCCGCGTCCAGTAAAGGCAGGCCCGCCAATTAGGACGCTGGTCCTCTGGAACTGAAATCGAATTTAAGTGCTGGTTTGCGTGGACCAAAACGGGGGTGGAGATATAGACATCCTCAGCCGGGTCAACCCAGTCCAGCATGGAAGCGACGACATTCTCGTTTTGATAAGAAAACACATGATAGTACGCGCCGTCACCATTGAAGGAGGGGGCGCAGCTCTGATGATAGACCTCAGAGCAGTTCGCCTGGACGGGCCAGAGAAAACCCCAATGGACCGTCAGGTTGAAAGGGCAGAAGTCGTTCAGGCGGAGCCATACAACATCAGCCAGCACAAGGCCGCAGCACAGCAGGCAAACAGGGATAAGCAGCTTCCATTTCATGTGCGTCCGTCCTTTCGCGGGGAGAATGATTCTCACAATGGGTTTATGGAGTCTAACAAGTTAAATTCATCTCAAATAGAACCAGTTTAAAGTTCTTTTGCTTCTTTTCTTTCAAGAAAAGAAGAGAAAACGCTATAACACGATATCCACATCGTCATCGTCATCCGCGCCAGTGTCCCCGGCGGGCGGCTCCTCGGGCGGGGCCTCCGGCGCGACCAGCCGGGGCTGGTCCAAATTTTGAAGCAGGGCGTGGGCCTGGGTGAGGCACCAGAGGATACCGGAGGACAGCAGGAGGTATTCCGCCAGGGAATGCTGGTCCGCCAGGGTGGTCAGGGCGAACACCACAGCCAGCAGGGACCAGAACAGCGTCGTGAAGGGCTTGCCGTTGCGGAAGGCAAACCCGGCGGAGCAGTACAGAGCCAGCACCAAGGTAATAGCCCCCAGAAAGAACCAGGCAAAATCCAGAATGATGGGGTCGGAGGCCCGAACCCGGTACACATCCATGAGCCAGAAGCAGTAGAAAAAGGCGGGAATCAGGGGCAGGAAGGAAAAGCTGACATCCATGCCGGCCTGATAGCGGCGCTTGGCCAGCAGGAGGAGACAGCCGCCGGACACCAGGGCGAAGGCCCCCAGGAGGAAGGGCGTGGCGCAGTCCAGGAGGGTGGAGGCGGAGATTCCCTGAAGCTGGACCACAGAGGAGAAGTCCAGGAACGCGGCCGCGCCGGCCAGCACGGTCAGGAGAGCGGCGGCAGAGCCCAGGGTCATGTGGAGGCTGCTGATGTTGGACAGGGCCAGGGGACATTCCTCCGGCTCCAGGCTGCGGCCGCCCCGGCACAGCAGCGCCAGGAGGAGGACAGCCAGCACCGACAGACCGCCCAGGGCCAGAAAGGAGGGGTGGCCGGAGAGGGCCAGGCCGGTGTCCTGCTCGAAGCCGGAGCCAACTGCCCAGCGCCGGAGGCCGAAGCCGGCCGCGCCCAACAGGAGGGCCAGGGCGGGAAGATAGATGGATTTACGCATGAAGACACTTCTCTCGTCAATTGATGGCATCCAGGCGGATGCAAAGACCATTATACCCAAATTGATACCAGATTGCAAGGATTGTGAGGGAAATTGAAGGGTTAGAGGTAGCGGCGCACCCGTTTCTGGTATTGCCGGTAAGGGCCGCCAAACTGCTTGAGGCACCAGCGCTCTTCTGCCAGAACGAGCCAATGGCCGGAGACTTGAAAGATGAGCACCAGAATCAGCAGGAGCAGGGACTGATTGAGGAGGGCGCAGCCCAAAAACACCACATAATAGGACACGTACATGGGATTCCGGGAGAAGCGGTACACTCCGGTTTGACGGAAGCCGTTTCCCGCCGGTATGGAAAAGTGGATGACGGAAAAGGTGAGCAGCGTCATTCCGGCCAGATAGACGAGGATTCCAGCGCGGAACACCGGCAGAGGGGTAGTGTAGAGATTTGTGCGGAGGATGTTGAGAAAAATCGCCATATTGGAGAGCTGGCAGATCCAATAGGCCACCCATTCGCCCTTGGACATGGGGGGACAATGGGCGGCCCGGCTGACAGCGGCCGGGTCCAGGAGGTGCATCAAAAAGAAACGGACGAAAAAGAAGGGAATCAGCAGCAGAAAGGCCATCGCGGTCACCTCCTCAGCTTGGTTCTAAAGGGTGTGGACTCCCATCAGCTTTTACTTGGTGAAAACAAATGTTGTTGATTCGTTCAAGAAAAAAATCAGGTCCCGGTAAACCGGGGCTTACGCTTGGCGCGGAAGGCGTCCACCGCCTCATGGAAGTCGTTGGTGGACATGAGGTAAACGGAAAGCTTGTGCTCAATCTCAGCGGCCCGCTCCACATTGCCGTCCACAATGCCATGGCTGACGATGGTTTTGATGCCGCGGACAGCCAGAGGCGGCTTGGCGGCCAGCTGCCGGGCAATGGCGTCCACCTCTTCAAAGAGCCGTTCCTTGGGGAAGACATCATTGACAATCCCCTGAATCTGCGCCTCCTGAGCGGAGATCCGGCGGCCCAGAAGAATCATTTCCTTGGCCTTGTTCACTGTCACCTTCCGGGGCAGGCGAATGGCGCCGCCCCAGCCCGGGACCAGGCCGATATCCACTTCCGTCAGGCCGAAGCGGGCGTCATCGGAGGCATAAATCATATCACAGCACATGGCGATCTCAAAGCCGCCGCCGATGCACCAGCCGGACACCGCCGCCAGAATGGGCTTATCCAGCCGTTCAATGGCGTTTCGGATATCCGCGCCCCGCTGATACATGGCCTCGCAGGCCTCCTCTGTGGTCAGGGCGTCCAGGAAGTCCATGGAGCCGCCGGAGGAAAAGGCCCGTTCGCCCGCGCCTCGGAGGATAATCACCCGAATGGTCTTATCCTCGCCCGCCGCGCGGATCTGGTCGAGAAATTGGACCTGCATGTCCAGGGTCAAAGCGTTCAGTGCGGATGGATTATGAAAGGTGAGCGTCAGAATCTCACCGGCGTCCCCTTGGCGGGAAGCCAAAACAGAAGGCTGTTCTGTCATTGCGATTCTCCTTTTTATATGTTTCTATGGCTATTATAGCAAAAACCGGCTCGTCTCACAATCTTTTTCTTCCGAAGGGGGATCTCAGAGGCTTCACCAATGCGTTTCTTCCTGCTCGCCTCCGGCGTGGCTTCCCGCCGCCCCAAGTCCGGGATAGAAGCTGTAAAGGGGAAACGCTTTCCTGCTGAACGATTTGCTTGCCATATTGCCTGGGAAAGAAAAGATGTTTGCACCTTTAGGTCATTCTATGCTATAATAGCCGCGAAGCGGCAAAAATACTTGCTGCCAATCCGCGCTGTTTTGCCCGGCCCCTGGCCGGAAGCGCAAAACATGCCGTTGTCACCACGCGGCCCAGGCCGCGCTAAGGAGGAAACACCATCATGAGCACACATTATGACGTGGCCATCATCGGCTGCGGCACCGCTGGCATCTTCGCCGGGTACGAGCTGACCCGCCGGTATCCGAACCTGAACATTGTGGTGCTGGAGCAGGGGCATGATATCTACTCCCGCCGCTGCCCCATTGTGGCTGGAAAGGTGAAGGAGTGCGTCAACTGCGCTGTCTGCGACACCATGTGCGGCTTCGGCGGCGCGGGCGCCTTCTCCGACGGCAAATATAACTTCACCACCGCGTTTGGCGGCTGGCTCACCGACTTCATGGACCAGCAGGAGGTCATGGACCTCATCCACTATGTGGACACCATCAATGTCAAATACGGCGCGACAGAAAAAACCTTCTCCACCAACTCCCCTGAGGCGCGGGCGCTGGAACGGGAGGCCCTGAAATATGACCTTCACCTGCTCCAGGCCAAGGTAAAGCACCTGGGCACGGAAAACAACCTCCGGATTCTGCAAAACATCTTCGAGGACCTGAAGGACCGCGTTGAGTACCGCTTTTCCACTGTGGTGGAGTCCATTGCCCGAGCGGACGGCGGCTATTCCCTGGCCCTCAAAAAGGGCGGGGAGGTCTCCTGCAAATACCTCATCGCCGCACCCGGCCGGTCCGGCGCGGAGTGGTTTGCCAACCAGTGCAAGGCCATGGGCATCCATCTGATCAACAATCAGGTGGACATTGGCGTGCGGGTGGAGCTGCCCGCCAAGGTGTTCGAGCATATCACAGATGTGGTGTACGAATCCAAACTGGTCTACCGGACCAAGCAGTATGGCGACCAGGTCCGCACCTTCTGTATGAATCCCTACGGCCACGTTGTGGCGGAGAATGTGGAGGGCATCAACACGGTGAACGGACACTCCTATTCCTCGCCGGAGCTCCGGAGCGAAAACACCAACTTCGCCCTTTTGGTCAGCAGCCGCTTCACCGAGCCCTTTACCGAGCCCTACCGCTATGGCAAGCACATTGCCTCTCTGAGCAACATGCTGGCGGGAGGCGTGCTGGTCCAGCGGTTCGGCGATTTGGTGAAGGGCGTGCGTACCAACGAGCACCGGCTGAGCAAGTCCTTTGTCCGGCCCACCCTGGCGGCGGCGGTGCCGGGAGATCTGAGCCTGGCCCTGCCCAAGCGGCAGCTGGATGATATCATTGAGATGATTTACGCGCTGGACAAAATCGCGCCGGGCACGGCCAACTATGACACCCTGCTCTATGGCGCGGAGGTGAAATTCTACTCCTCCCGGCTGGAGCTGTCCGGCGAGCTGGAGACCTGTTTCCCCAACTTCTTCGCCATTGGCGACGGCGCGGGCGTCACCCGGGGCCTGGCCCAGGCGGGCGCCTCCGGCGTCAAGGCCGCCCAGGTGATCTCTCAGCGGCTGGGGTGAGAAGGCACCCTGCCACGAAAGACAGCTCATGGGCATGCTGGTCAATGTAACTCCTCACCCGTTCCAGGCCGTCCTCGTACGCCTCTGGGCCGCAGAGCGCCGAAAGCGGGCGGCTTTGGTCGTAGGCCAGAAGGGCGTCCATCAACAGAAGGTCCGATTGCAGGGAGAGAAAATGCTCTTGCAGTTCCAGCATGATTTCTGTGGGGGTTGGGGTGTCAATAAAGTGCATGATATGTCACCTCACAAACGGTGCTATTTAAGGTAGGATTGCCATAGCGGCACTGTTGCTATGGCACCATGGATGCTACAGCAACAGTGTACGTCCCTTTTTAAGAATTGTCAAGGTTTTTTTGATAAAATTATATCAGGGTGAAGTTATGCTAAAATCTAATTTAAAGGAATGTATGGAGCGGGCTGATATTCCCGATATGGCAAAATTGATTAAACGGTCCGGAATTTGTCGCTCTACTGTCCGAAAATTATATCGGAACGAAAATGTTGGAACGGTTAAAGTTGAGACTTTAATTCAATTCTGTGATGCCTTGCATTGCAATCTGTCTGATTTGATTGAATATCAATACGAGGAGAAAACGGATTCACCGTAAAGAACCGGTGCGGCAAAATTTGCGGGCACGGCGGGGGCAAGCCCCCGCCCTACGTGCGGTGCCGCTGAATGGATGCGGCAATAGCCTGGGGTCCGATGACCTCATCGGGCCGCTCCTCCGCATTTTCATTCGCAGCGATTGGGGAAGGGGATGGATTGCCACATCTCCCCTTCCTGCCTCCCCTATGGAGCACAAAAAAAAGAGGAAGCCTTATTGGCTTCCTCTTTTTTGCGGGAAAAATCAATCCTCGGGGTCGATAAACTCCTCAGAATCCATGTAAGCCACGGACTCCATACCGGCGATACGGCCGGAGTTGAGAGCATAGGACATGGTGGAACCGGGATTATAGAAGCAGTAGCTGTCAGCGAAGACGGTAGCGGAGTCAGTGCCGCAGGCGTACAGGCCGGGAATGGGGTCCAGCTCGCTGTTGAGGACCTGCATGTTCTCGTTGACCTGAATTCCAC
Source organism: Oscillospiraceae bacterium (assembly GCA_022793095.1). GTDB lineage: Bacteria > Bacillota > Clostridia > Oscillospirales > Oscillospiraceae > JAAWCD01. The sequence goes on from JAAWCD010000002.1 coordinate 103,193, forward strand.
CCAGGGAGCCGTAGCCGGAGGGGTAGTGCCGGGCCACATAGTAGGGAGCGGTGGTGATGGGCTTGAGGAACCGGTGGTCCTTGGTGAACTGCCAGTCGTAGCCCTTGCCAATGCCGCCGTTGCACATGGCGTTGTACTCCTCGATGGTCTTCTTCAGGTTCTTCAGGTTGATGCCGGTGACCTCGGCCACTTCCTCCAGGGACTGGCACTCGAAGAAGTTGCGCTCCATATCGTCAGCGCCGTAGGAGACCTCCTTGTCCTCGCTGGCGAAGACGGAGTTCTCGGCGGCGGACTTCACGCCGGAGAAGTAGAGCTCCTTTTCGTGCTCCCACTTGTCCATGTTCTTGATGGCGTGGTGATAAGTGATGTAGTCTAGGCCGTGCTCCTTGTAGTAGTCCACGATGGTGGAGTCGATGATGGAGAAACCGCAGTGCTTTTTCTGCTGGAGGAGGGAGTTGCCGGTATAGGTGGTGTTGTCCATATACTCCTCGTTGAAGAAGCGCTTGCCGTCCAGGTTGACCAGCAGGTTGGGCTGACGCATGACCTCGGACAGGGTCTTGAACACGTCGGTGGTGCCGGGGGTGTTGTAGGTGACCTCCATGTTGACAGGAGCTTTCTTGCCGCCGATGGCCCAGACCATGTTCATGCCGTCGCCGTCGATGCCGGGAATCCGGAAGGTGAACATATCTTCGCCCCACTTCCAGCCCATATACTTCTCGATCATCTCGACGTTGTTGCCCATGCCGCCGGTGGCGACAATGACGCAGTTGCAGAGGCACTCGATCTCCTCGCCGCCGTCGGTGACGGCCTTAACGCCCCGAACCTGGCCCTTGGAGCCGGTGAGGATCTCCTTGACGGAGGTGTGGAACTGGAAATCCACGCCGATTTCCTTGGCGTACTCGGTGATGGTCTTAATCATGCCGGAAGCACAGCGCTCGGTGGGCTTGTTGCTGCCGGGGGCCTTGACCATGTGCTGGGTGCAGTGGGAGTTCTTGAAGTACTTGTACACGCCCAGGAACTCCACGCCCATCTTCTGGACCCATTCCACGGTGCTGGCGGACATATTGAACCAGCGGCGGACCAGCTTGGCGTCGGAACGCCAGTGGGTGTACTCCATAAAGAAGTTAAAGGCGTCGTCCTTGGTAAAGTCGTTGGTCATGGTTTCCTTCTGCATCTGGGACTCGATGGCCAGGAAGGCCATGCCCATGTTAGCCGCGCCGCCGGTGGTGCCGCTCTTCTCGAAGGCCACGACAGTGCCGCCGCCGGTGGCGTTCAGGGATTCCTGCGCCTGGGTGGCGGCCGCCAGGCCGGACATGCCGGCGGCTACGACGACGACGTCAGCTTCCATTTGTCTCATGATAAAATTCCTCCTCTAAATGTTGTTCCTTCCGTGGGATGAATACAAAACCGCACGCTGCGGGAATTGATATGGGATAAGTCAAAGGCTTTCAGCCTCTGCACCGGAGTGTTTCTGCAAATTTGCATTTGCGTACCTGCCTCCGGCGGGTCTGCTTTCTCTTGCGTAAGAGAAAGCAGACGGAAAGAGAACGGAAAGAAGGGGAACTAGTTCCCCCTCTTTCATCTCCCCTTCTACGCCCGCGCCGAAAGAAGTTACGGGGGATGTAACGCGGCCGTCTGGCAGCCTCCGTGCGCCGCTGCGCGGCGTTGGTGCAGACCTGAGGTTTTGTGGTTCTTATTCTGCTGCTGGCACGCAGGGCGGGGGCGTCCCCGCCCTGCCGGAGGGTTCCGCTCCGCTTATCCGCGGCGGCGTCTCCGTCCGCCTCCGGCGTTGGCGCCGAAGGAGCCCACCGGCACCGGCTCAGGGGGCAGAGGCGGCTTGACCATACCGGCCTTCTTGATGGCGTCTGCCGGGCAGCAGCCCATAAATTCATCGGTTTTCAGCCCGGCGTCCTTCTTGATGACATGAATCATGCCCTCGCCGCCGGCCACCGCGCCCGCGGGCGCGTGCTTCAGGCATTCGCCGCAGCCGGTGCAGGTGTTGGGGTCGATGTACAGGGAATAGAAGGGCTTGCACTGGAAGGCGGCGCACTTCCGTTTCACCATGTGGTCCCGCCAGTCGTCGCCGTAGTTGTCCAGAGAGGCCTTGACCAGCTCCGCGGCCTTGTAAGACAGCTCGCAGCCCGCGCCCAGCATAATGGTGCCGCACAGCTCCCGCAGCAGGTCCAAATCTTCCACATTGCCCCGGTCGTTGGTAATTTCGGTGATGATCAGGTAAAGCTGATTCAGGCCGTCGCGGCAGAACACATCCCGGCCGCAGGTGGCCTGATGGGCCTTGCGGGCCACGTCAGCCGCCCACTGTACGGGGCAGACGTTCTCCGCCTTGTTGATGATCTCGTCCACGCCGGGCAGGCCGGCAGCGGTCATTTCGCAATTTTTAATCATAATAAACGTCTCCCCTCCTTATTTTGTGTAGGCAGTCCACATTTTTGTCTTGTGGAGCTGGTTGCGGAGCGGACACTTGAGGCAGCGGGCGGCCTCCGCCTTGGCCTGCTCCTCGGAGTAGCCGCCGTCCACAGGCACAAAGCTGCCGCAGCGCTCCTGGCAGGGAGTGACGGCGGTGTGGTTCCGCTCAATGGCGGCAAAGCCTTCGATCTTGCCGATGTTGGGGCCGGCGGCAGGCAGGCAGGCCAGATGCTCTTCGATATTGCCGTCGCCGCCCAGGATAACGTCCAGCTTTTCAGCTGCTTCCCGGCCGCCGGCGATGGCGTTGATGACCGCCTTGGTGCCGGTGATTACATCGCCGGCGGCGTACACGCCCTCCACGGAGGTCTTGAAGCCGGATTTGCCGGTTTCCGGGTCCACCGGGTAGCCGGGCCGGTTGAGCTCCAGGCCGAATTCAGCGGTGAGGTTGGTCTTCTGCCCGGAGGCGAACACCACCACGTCACAGGGGACAAATTCCTCAGTGCCCTCGACCTTATCCACTTCCAGACCGTTGGGCCCGAACTGGAAGGAACGGATTTTGAAGATGTTCAATCCGGTCATTTTGCCGTTTTCATCCACGGAGAAGCCGGTGTTGGAGTAGCCGGAATAGAGCTTCACGCCCTCTTCCGCGCCCTGCTCGATCTCTTCGTCATCTGCGGTCATTTCGTGCCGGTTTTCCAGGCAGACCACCGTGGGTTCCGCGCCCAGCCGGGCCGCGGAGCGGGCCGCGTCATAGGCCACGTTGCCGCCGCCGTAAATGAGCACCTTCACGCCCGGGCCGATCTTGGGGGTAGTCTCCTCGCCCTTGGCGATGTCCCGCAGCAGGTCAATGGCGGTGGTACACATGGATTTGTCCATGTTGGCCACGGGAATCATCTTGCCGTCGGAAGCGCCCACCGTGACCAGCACCGCGTCATAGTCCTTCTTCACATCCAGCACGTTTTTGACCTCGCAGTTAGTGATAATCTTGACCCCGGCCTTTTCGATGATCTCCACCTCGGACTGAACGTCCTCCCGGGGCATGCGGTAGGAGGGGATGCCGTAGGAGAGCATGCCGCCGCAGGTGGGATAGCGCTCCATAACGGTCACGTCGTGGCCCTTTTTGGCCAGATAGTACGCGGCTGTCAGGCCGCAGGGGCCGCCGCCGATGATGGCGACTTTCTTGCCGGTGGCAGGCGCGGTTTTCAGATACTGCTCCATCCAGGGCTTTTCCGCGTCGTGCTGAACGGCGAACCGCTTCAGATCCCGGATGCCCACGGAGGAGTTGAGGCCCTTGCGCTTGCAGCCCTTCTCACAGTAGGCGGTGCAGACCCGGCCCAGGGACAGGGGGAAGGGCACCTTTTCCCGGATGACGCCCACGGCCTTGCCGTACTCTCCGGCGTAAATCATACGCAGATAGTTGGGAATATTGATATGGGCGGGGCACTCGGCGGAGCAGGGAATCAGGGCCTGATCCCGAGGCAGGTCCTTGCGGAACACGCCCTCTTTGTCCTGGAGTGCGCCGGTGGGACAGACCTCCACGCAGGCGCCGCAGAACCGGCAGTCGGAGCTGGCCAGCGACAGGTCGTTCTGGGTGCCGATGTACACCTCGTCCCCCTTTTTGTTGTAGTGGAGGACGCCAACGCCCCGCACATCCTGACAGACCCGGACGCAGCGCCCGCACTGGATGCAGCGCTCCATTTCCCGGTCGATGAGGGGATTGTTGGTGTTCAGGTTCATGGTTTCCTTGTGAACGCTCTTCATACCAGCGTTGGCCACCGCGTTCAGGTACTGCATCATGGCCTGAAGCTCGCAGTTGCCAAAGCTGCGGCAGCCGGTGCAGTCATGGGGATGGCCCGCCAGCATCAGCTGCATGGAGGTGCGGCGCAGCCGGTCCAGGGTCTCCGATTTTGTCTTCACCTTCATGCCGTCCCGCACGGTGGTGGTGCAGGAGGTGGTGGGTTGGGCCTCCCCGTCGATCTCGACCACGCAGAGCTTGCAGCCGCCCTGGGGGGTCAGGTCAGGGTGAGAGCAAAGGTGCGGGATGTAGATACCCGCTTCCAGGGCGGCATTGAGGACGCTCTGACCCTCTTCCGCCTCCACCTGGACGTTGTCGATCCAAAGTGTGATTTTTCCCACAGTCCGATACCTCACAGTCTCTAAATTGGCGCTTTCTCCACTGGCAGCACAGAGACCGCGCCTTTTGTCAGTCATCCATTATACAATAAGCGCGTCAAAAAATCCACTTGTTTTCCCCGAAACAAGCAAGAAAATTTGTGTAACTTTTCCGTACATCTGGATTCAACATCGTTTTATTATGCAAGCTGTGTGCCAACCTGAAAACCGTTGGAAAAGGGCTGTTTCCGCCAGAATGTTTCAATATGAAATTCAAAATGAAACAATATGTGAAACTATTGTTTCGCAAACACACGCATAAAGAAAAACGATGCCGTCTGCTATCTTGCGGAGGGGGATTTTGCTTAACTGCGCCGGTTCGTGCAAAACAAACAAAATTTTTGAGAGGTGTGGGATAGGGCTTGCAAACGGCGGAACAAGGGTTATAATGAAAGTGCATATGGCAGAGTAGGGACCCATGTGTTTCAGAATGTCCGGCAGAAGTGAGCCGGAGATTCTCAGTGCCGGTGGGACGGGGAGTTGTCCATCGGACGAACAGCGCGAGCTGACAGTATGGGTCCCGCATCCCGCTGCCGCATACAGCGCGAGAAATGGGATGCTTGACGGGCGGGAAGCTGGTCTGGCATCTTTTTTATTCCTCCGATCCGTGTGCGGCTTCTTGCCGTATACAATCATAATAAGGAGGAATCTCACATGCAAAACGAAAAACGCTACTCCAGTCCCTTGTGCGCCGGCTATTGGAAGGAAGCCGGAACCAGTCTGCGGAGCGTCCGCATTCTGGTCGTGGCCGCGCTGTGCGCGGCGTTATCGACGCTGTTCAACTTTTTCTTTATGGTGCCGGTGGGAGAGAATCTGAACATTATGTTTCAGTTTTTGCCCAACGCCATTATGGGCATGATCTGCGGGCCCTGGGTGGCGGTTCTGTACGGGGTGGCCACGGACTTTCTGGACTTCATGCTCCATGGCTGGGGCTTTTTCCCGGGGTATACTTTGGGTTCCGTGCTGGGCGCGATGATTTACGCCCTGTTTCTGTACCGGTCGAGGGTGACGGTGCTCCGGCTGTTTCTGGCCCGGCTGAGCGTCAATGTGATTGTGAACATTCTGCTGGGCTCCCTGTGGTCGGCGATTCTGTACGGGAAGGCGTACTATGTGTATCTGAGCGCGTCGGTGTTCAAGAATCTGATTCTGCTGCCGCTGGAGACGCTGATTCTGGTGGTGGTGTACCGGATGCTGATGGTCAGCCTGGTGCAGATGGGCCTGATCCCCGAGCAGCCCAGCCGCCGGGTGGCGCTCGTCTGAGCGCGGGGCCTTCTTTTTGCTTGCTTTTTAAGGAATACCTGAAAAAAGGGGCGGCTGATAGCCGCCCCTACAAAACTCCTTGCCCAAGGCGTTTGCCACAGCCCGGACAGGCAGATGGGTGGTGCCCCCGCTTATGAAGGGCACCACCACATTGCCGCCTATTTGTCAAAAATATACTTCGGTTTGACATGTCCTAACACGCATTTTAACAGCATTCATTTTTAGATGGAACTTTTGCTGGGACGGAAACACCAAGACGTCTGCACCGGCAAGGTCCCCGGCAGACGCTATTTCTTGCGTCTTTTTATCTCGACTGCCGCGCCGATGACCAGCACCACGGCGGCGATTGCCAGCATAATCGCGAAGACCAGGAGATTGATCCAGGAAAGGCGTTCAAACCTCCGCGCGATCAGACTTCCCCAGGAGAAGTAGTCCCACAGCGTGGGGCCGTCCGGTTCTGAAAGGAGCCAGGCGGACAGGCAGTTGAACAGGGGACTGGACCAGGCGGCCAGCAGGGAGAGAAGGCCCGCCTTCAGCCAGGGCCCGATGGACGGCCAAAAAATCACCCCAGTGGCCAGCCAAAGGACGGCGGCCCCGGCCAGGGCCAGGGGATACGCCACGGAAAACAGCCAGCCGCCGCCGGTAAAGGCGTGAATGACCGCCAGCAGAAGGAACACCCAGAGGTCCAGCCAGACCTGGCCCAGCAGCACTACGTGCTTCCGGTCGAACCGCCAGAGGGCCCAAAGGCCCCAGGGCAGGGCCAGACAGACGGCAGTGATGGAGATTGCCCCGCCTAGCCGGCGCTCGCCCACGAAGGCCCAGCAGGCCAGCAAAAGCAAAAGCAGGCAGATGGTGGCCGCGCCCAGACAGACGGGCAGCTTGTCCCGCCTGATCAGGGAGGGCAGAGTCGTGCCGCAGGCGGCCAGCATCAGGGCGGTGAGCACAATCCAAAACCAATCCAGCCGGTGGGAAATGGCCAGATTGCAGACAAAGCAAGCCGCCAGGGCGATGCTGTAGCCCACCACCCAGAACCATTTCCAGGTGGCGGCGACCCCGCTCCAGATGGCGGCGGCCCGCTCTCGCTCCCGCGCCTGGCCGTCGTCGCAGGCGGTGAAAAACTCGTGCTCTGTAATGTTCAACAGCTGGCAGACCGCCGTAATCATGGACACATCCGGATAGCTCAAGCCCCGTTCCCACTTCGACACCGTGGATTCCGTGACAAACAGCCGTTCCGCCGCTTCCTTCTGAGTCAGGCCAAGTTCATTCCGCTTTCGCCGGATGTACTCCCCAAAGAACTTTTTTTCTTCCATATGCGTTCCCTCGTTTCTGTGCCGAATCGCGAAGCGGGTGACCGCTTTGCCTGCCTTCAACATACGACGCGCGGACTCGTTTGTCAAGAAATCCGCCGCGTTTTCCAACTCGACTGTCAGTCGAGTCCTTGGTTTGCAATGGTTTACTGGCTTTGGAGGAAAAAGGGCCGCCCGAGCGGGCGGCTCTATTTAACGATTGGCTTCTATTGGTAGCCGTGTCTATGCTTGCTAGCTAGTGGAACAAATCAACATAAATGTCAAGCCCTTTTGTCAAACTTTTTTGGAAATTATAGCATATCCCGCCACCCGGCACAAGCCCTGGTTTGCGGTTTTGAAGATGGATTTTGCGGACTTCCGGCTGGGGACCCGCCACGGGCGGACGCTGGGCAGTTTTCGGCGGCTGGGTGCTTCCTTATCTGTATCCACCCTTTGGGCGGTCCTCTTTGCGTCATACGCTTGGGAATGGAGCGAAACCTACTCCTGGCCGGCCAACCTGCGCTCCCAGACTGTGAGCAGGGGCCGGTCCTTGTTGAGCACGCCCAATTCTTCCAGGGCCGCAATCGTTCGCTCCGAGGTGGTCAGAGGCGTAACCCAAAGGGATGTTGTGTGGGACTCGCCCCGCTCGTCCCTCCAGCTGACACTGAAGCCAATGTTGTGCGCGTAGGTGCTCTCTTGATAGTCCTGGCTGCAAATCAGCCAGACCCGGCCCAGAATGCCCTCCTTCCAGTCGTCCAGAGCGGCCTGGCACAGAATCCGGGCCTCCGCCTGGTCCAGGGTCACGTCTTCCCACTCGCCGGTCGTTTCATTTTTCAGGTTGACTTCCGCCTGGAAGACCTGTTCCACCGTATAGCCTTCCATAAAGTCCCCGCTCCTGTCACAGTCATTGAGGATTTTTTCCAGTCTGGCCGCGGGAGAATCGGGATTGGCCAGCTCCGCCTGGCTGACCAGAATTGTATAACCACGGGTCAGCACCCCGCCGTTGGCCAGCTTGTATTGCAGCCGGAAATAGTAGCTTTCCTCATCCTCTACATGGGGCAGTCCGGAAGTTTCCGTGAGGTAGGAGGACGAACGCCCCGCGGTCCGCAGCTTCTCCTGGGTCTCGGTCCGCTGCGCTACGACGGTGTGATGCAGGTCCAGAATCCCGGCAATCAGCGCCGGGTCCTCAATGTCAATCCGGTTGCGGGCACTATCCGGATAGGTGTTCACATTTAGGATGGACACCGATTCCACCTGCCGGGCAGCCGGAATGGGCGCCACCACTTGCAGGGGGTCAAAGTAGGCCGCACATACCAGGGCCGCCAGCACGGCGGAGAGCACAGCGAAGCCCGGCCAGTGCCTTCCGAACACCCGGAACGATTTCTCCAGCAGCATCTGGGCCACAAAATAGCCCACGCCGCCACAGAGGAGCATCAGCACCAGCATGATGCCCGCACTGTACGGGCTGTTGCTGTCGAAGAAGGCGTCAAACAGCATTGTGCTGCCCAGCAGGGCGGCGCACACCGCCACGCCGTATTTGAACACAGGCCGGACCAGGGCCACGCTGACCACGTCCCCGGCGGTCTCCACCTGCCGCCTGCGGTAGACGGCCAGGGCGGCCCCGGCCAGAATCAGCCCAACCACAGCGTAAAGGATGATGAGGTTCCAGCCGGACATGTAAACCAGAACAGCCCCGTCCTCCAGCTCCCGTTCCACCACATCCACATTGGTTAGGAGGGCAAGTGGTGGGGAGCAGAGCACAGACAGCCCCTGCATCCGGCTGGCGGAGGACTCATAGCCGTAGATGAACTGGGAAAAGGCGTTGTCCAGCAGCAGGTGCAGGCCGGGAACCAGGACGGAGAGGATGCCGTAAAAGATGGGCAGGGCGAACAGATTGCCGGTAAACATGGCGCAGAACACGGCAAAGGAGTAGAAAAACAGCACATACCCCACCTGCGCGGTAAACCAGACCAGCAGCGTGCTCACATTCAGCGCGCCAAAGGCCAGCTCTACCGCGGCGGCGGACAGGAAGACCACCGCCAGGGGGAAGATGAGGAACGCCAATCCGGACAGGTAGCTGGTGAAGAACAGACATTCCCGCCGGAGAGGGAAGGAGTGCATGGCTACGGCGGACCGGTGCTGATAGAGGTAGGAGAAGACGGCCAGGGCCGCGATGCAGCCGAAGCCGAAGGCCAGTATAATGCCGTTTTGGGCGGCAGAACGGAGGATGAAGGCGCTGATATGCCGCCGCGTCTCCTCTGTGGTAAGGCCCTGGTCCTGATAATAGCTCTGGAAGCGGCTGAGCAGCTCGGCGGGGATCATCAGGAACCAGAGCAGGCCGTAAATGGTCCAGATGGGCCAGAACCGGGTCAGATTCTTCCGGAACAGGACGGGGTTAAACAAGGATGTCTTTAACTGCATAGTCTTCACCTCCCAGCTCATAGATAAAGATTTCTTCCAGGGTCAGGGGAATGGCGTCCATCAGAATGGGGGAGTACACGGCCAGCCGGTTGGTCACATCCACAGCGTGGCCCCGGATGATGAGGGTGTGGATGCGGCCCACCTGGGAGACGTGGAGGACCTCCATGTCCTTGGGCAGCTGAGGCAGCTCCTTTTCCTGAAAGACCACCTGCATTTTGACCACGTTTTCCTGGAGCTCGCTGAGGGAGCGTTCCAGCAGTACCTTGCCCTGGTTGAGGATGCCCACATGGTCGCACACGTCCTCCAGCTCCCGGAGGTTGTGGGAGGACACCAGCACCGTAGTGCCCCGCTCGGCCACGTCGCCCATGAGCAGGGACCAGACCTGACGCCGCATCACCGGGTCCAGGCCGTCCACCGGTTCGTCCAGCACCAGGATATCCGGGTTACAGCTGAGGGTCAGCCAGAATGCGGCCTGCTTCTGCATGCCCTTGGACAGGCGGCGGAAGGGGTGCTTTTCGTCCACGTGGGAAAAGATTTCCCGCAGGCTGTCGTAGCGGGCCCGGTCGAAGCTGGGGTAAAGGCCCTGATAGAGCTTCATCATATCCCGTGTGGAGGCGGTGAGGAAGTAATAGAAGTCATCGGGAATGACGGCAACGCGGCGTTTCACCTCGGGGTTTTCGTAAACCGGCTTTCCGTCCACCAGAATCGAGCCGGTGTCCGGCCGGTACGCGCCGGTGATGTGGCGGAGGATGGTAGATTTGCCCGCGCCGTTGGGACCGATGAGGCCGTAAATGGCGCCGCCGGGCACGGTCATGGTCAGGCCGTCCAGGGCCTGAAAGCCGTCAAAGGACTTGGAGACGTTTTTCACTTCAATCATTAGGAGGCACCTCCTGTGGTCTTCCGGGCGGCCGCGGTCCGAAGGCGGCCGGCCAGCTCCTCGGCGGTCAGGCCCAGCCAGAGCAGCTCTGTCACCGCCTCGTCAAAGCTTTGCAGCAGGTTTTCCCGGCGTTTGGGGTCGCCCTGGGTGTGCCCGGCGGCGAAAGAGCCCTTGCCGGGCTGTGTCACCAGATAGCCCTCCGATTCCAAATCGTTGTAGGCCCTCTGGATGGTGTTTGGATTGATGGCCAGGGTGGCGGCCAGGGCCCGGACGGAGGGCAGCTTTTCCCCTGGCTCCACGGCTCCGGTGACGACCAGGTGGCGCAGGCCGTCCTTGATCTGCTCATAGATGGGCCTGGCGTCCCGATAATTCAGGCTGATCATCGTCAACCTCCTTTCTCTTCTTTTCTTGAAAGAAAAGAAGCAAAAGAACTTTATGCTGGCGTACTGCGGCGGTCTTCAGGGAGTGCGGCGCCCTTGGGAAACCCTGTGGTTCCGAATGGCTCTGTTATGGGCTGAACCCCCCAGGCTTTCACTGCGCCTGTTCGGGCCCTCCGCACGCCGGGCGGGGGCTTGCCTCCGCCGCACCTGTTCGGACCCTCCGCACGTAGGGCCATGACCTCATCGGGCCGTGCTCCCAGGCTTCCGCCACTGTATGGTTTTCCTTAGTACAGTCAGCATACCATGACCTGGCGTGAAATACAACCGGTGGAACCTGAAGAAAGAAGGTCGGAAAACTTAACATTTTCTTACGCGGCTTTGGCGTCCGTGGATTTCCCGCGTTAAAAGGACCGCCCATTTGGGCGGTCCTTCTCTTTTTTGCCGGAAAAGCTCTTGCAATTTTGTGGGATATCGGGTAAAATTGCCATGGAAACATAATAGCGGCAGGCCGCAGGGTGTTGGAAGCGCCCTACGGCCCTGTACGAGTGACTACACCACTCAGCACAGCAACAAACGTTGCACCACGGGCTTATTATATCCATTTTTGCCCCCCTTGGCAAGGAGGAATGGATTGTGATAGGCGTGCGTTCGCATTGATTTTTTCAAGGCGGTGTTGGGTTTTGAAACTCGGCACCGCTTTTATGTTTCCGGCAGACGCCCGGAGGCGGAAAATCTTTCTTCCGCCTTTGGGGGCAGTCTGTTGGAACAAAACCCCCAATTTAGAAGGAGGAATCACACAATGAAAGCAAAAAAATGGCTCGGGCGAATGGTTTCGCTCATGCTTGCCCTCTGTATGATGGCAAGCCTCTGCATGATTTCCGCGTCAGCGGCAGGGCAAAACGTAGTCTACGCAAAAAATGAGGAAGAGTTAAAAAATGCGCTCGCCTCCAACACCACGATTATGTTGGAGGGGAAGGATTACTATTGCGGAATTTACTTTCATGACTTAGAGAATCTGACCATTCAGGGAACCTATGGTACTCGCCTCATCTGCGGAAACACTTATAATGAGGTTGTTGAAATGTCGGATTGCAAGAACATCAAACTGTGCAATTTGATTATCGGCCACGATGAATATGTGAACATTGGCACACTAGAGATGCACTGTACTGGCGGGGTAGTAGGTGTCTATGCCTCCCAAGATGTATTCATTGAAAACTGTGACATTTTTGGCTGCGGACTGCTTGGGCTTACAATGTCGGGCGAATCAACGGTGACAATGGTTGATTCAACAATTCGAGACTGTTCCGATAGAATTATGGACATTCACCTTGGCTCTCTCGACTGTCAAAACTGCGTTTTTTCTGGCAATGGCTATTTTTTCGGCTTAGGCGCTGCAATTGAGGCTATGAACCTCAGCCCTGATGACGGGCCCGCCAGTCTTACCTTCTCAGACTGTACTTTTATTGAAAACGCAAACCAAAAATTTATTTATGACACCAGCGAGCGCCTGAAAGTCACCTACAATAACTGCACCTTCACGAACAATCACTGGGAGCTCGACCCCAGCAGCTACACACCCCAAATCGCCCGTGAATCCGAGCCGGTTTTCGCCGTCCCCACGCCCGCCACAGTTCTGGTCAACGGAGTTCCCACCACGTTTGACGCCTATAACATCAAAGGGGCAAACTATTTCAAGCTTCGGGATTTAGCCTTTGTGCTCAATGGCACAGGGAAGCAGTTCAGCGTGGACTGGGATGCTTCCGAGCAAACCATTTCTCTGACCTCTGGTGCGCCCTACATCCCCGTAGGCGGCGAGATGTCCGCCGGGACTGGTGCAGTCCAGTCTGCCGCAACCGGCAACGGAACCAGCCTCTTATTTGATAAAGTGTCATATTATTTCCAACCCTATAACATTGGTGGAAACAATTACTTCAAGCTCCGCAACCTGGGACGGCTCCTCGACTTCGGCGTTGACTGGGACGCGGCAACGAATACCATCATCATCGACACCACCAAGGGATACACCGCGTAATTGCGGCACCGGCCCGATAAAGGAAACCAGGTCTGTCACACTGACAGACCTGGTTTTTTACGAAGTCCGCAATCCCACAAAGAACTCCCCCGCTGTCTGAGCGAAGAGCCGGGCCCCTCGGATGGCCTCCTGGAGGGTGTTCCCGTTGGTGCCCACCTCCACCAGAATGGACCCGGTGGTCAGCTGCTGGTTGAACCGGGAGGTCCGCAGGGTGATGGGCCGGGCCAGGGTGGGATAGCTGTCATTCAGCTCCCGCTGCAAATGAACGGCCAGCGAAAGATTCCGGGTCCAGTTGGGATGCTCCAGTCCGGTGTCATTGCTGCCGATGACCATCATCACCTGGGCGGTCTTCTCCCCGTTCACCTCCGTCACCGCCTTGTAGGTGGTGCCGTCCGAGGCAATCAGGGCGTCCCGGTGCACGTCCAGCACCAGCTTGATGGTGGGATACTGGGAAAGATACGCCTCCACACCAGCCTTGGACCGGTCGTAAGAGCCGCTGTAGCCGGGATAATCATAAAGGCTGGTGTCGTGGACCACCTCCAGCCCCAGGGCCTCAAATTCCGCCTTCATCTCCTCGCCAATCCGAATCATATTGAACTGTTCATCCGTGGTCCGGGAGTTGTCCGAGGGCTCGTAGAGATCCGTGCCGTCCATGGTGTAGGCCTCGCTTCCGTGGGTGTGCATAATCAGAATCTGAGGACCTTCCCCCAGCTGAATGTCAATGGACTGCTGGAGGAGCGCGGCCACGTCCAGGGTTTTTGATGTGGTGTTGTTGATATGAATGTCGTCAGCGGAGGCGTAATTTCCCCCATCGTGGGCGGTGAGGGTCCGTTCCACCACATTGACCGGCGGAAGGGTCTCCGCTGGCGCGGTCTCCGGCGGAGGGGTTTCCACCGGAGCGGTAGCGGCGGGCTCCGGCTCCTGGTCCTGCTCCTGGGTGGCCCAAAGGGCTTCCACCCCCTCCACTCCGGCGGACAACAGGGCGGATTGATTTAAAACGCTCTTCTGCCAGGCGGTGAGGGCCGCCATGAGGCCGTCCCCGTCCTCCACCGCTCCCAGCTCGGCCTCCAGCAGCTGGGTGACAAAGGCGGGACTCTCCCCCAGCTCCCGAATGGTGCGGATTGCCCCCGCCGGGTCTGTGGTGAAGCTGACCACCCAGAGCGCGGCCCCGGCCATCAGCAGCGCGGCGCCCCGCCGGGCCGCGTTCCGGCGGGTCCCGTTCTCGTTCAAAGGCATTTCCTCCCTTCTCTTTTGAATGTTCTCTTCTTTTTCTTGAAAGAAAAAGAAGCAAAAAGAACTTTAAACTGGCTCGGTTTCGGTTCGTGCGGACCTGTAAAAAACGAACATGAATCCACACCTTCAGCCTATGCCAATCCCGCCGGGAATAGAACGCCCGCGGTCCGTCCATAATAGTACCATCTTTTAACAAAAAGGAAGGTACTTGATGAAAGCTGTCATTTTGGCCGGGGGCGAAGGCGCCCGGCTCAGGCCGCTGTCCATGGACCGGCCCAAACCCATGACGCCGCTGTTTGGACAGCCGGTATTGGGCCATATTCTGCATCTGCTCCGTCAGGCGGGCGTGCGGGAGGTGGCTATGACCCTCCGGTATCAGCCCGAGGCCATCACCGGCTTTTTCGGCGACGGCAGCGAGTGGGGCTGTGCCATCACTTATTTTACAGAGGACGAGCCCCTGGGCACAGCCGGCGGGGTAAAGTCCTGCGCCCACTGGCTGGGGAACGAGGACTTCCTGGTCATCAGCGGGGACTGCGTTTGTGACTTTGACTTGACCGAGGCGGTCGATTTCCACCGAAATCATGGCGCGGAAGCCACCCTGCTCCTGCACCGGGAGCCTGAGCCTCTGGAATACGGACTGGTGCTCACAGGAGAAGACGGGCGGGTCCAGCGGTTTCTGGAAAAACCGGGCTGGGCTCAGGTGTTCACCGACCAGGCGAACACGGGGATTTATGTGCTTTCTCCCAAGGTGTTTGAACTGATTCCCCGAAATACCGCCTGGGATTTCAGCCGGGATCTGTTTCCCAGGATGCTGGCCGGGGGCCGTCCGGTCTACGGCTTCGCGCCAAAGGGATACTGGTGCGACATGGGGGATTGCAAGGCCTATCTCCGCTGCCTGACCGACGGACTCAACGGCAGGGTGAAGGTGAGTCTGGGGATGGAGCAGGCCGCGCCGGGCATCTGGTCCGCCGGACCGCTGCCGGAAGGCGCGTTGATGGTGCCGCCCTGCTGGATTGGCCGGGATGTGACGGTGGGGGACGGCGCTGTGGTGGGCCCCAACACGGTGCTGGGGGACGGATCCACGGTAGGACCAAAGGCCATGGTTCAGCGCTCGGTCCTGCTGGGCGCGGCAGCGGAGGCCCATGCCACGGTGTATGGATCTATACTTTGCCCTGGGTCCATGGCGGGCCGGAGCAGCGTGCTCAATGAGGGCTGTGTCCTGGGCGAGGGCGCGGCGGTGGGCCGGGATGCCGTTTTGCGGGAGGGGGTCAAGGTGTGGCCCCGCCTGCGGGTGGACCCTGGCGCCCGGCTCAATGCCTCGCTGACCTCCGGCGCTGGGGCCGGCCGGATTCAGTTTTCCGACAACGGCCTGATTCGGGGTGCCTTGGAGCTGGACTTGACGCCGGAAGCGCTGCTGACCCTCGGCTCACTGATGGGGGAAGAGGGGAAGGCCGGCATTGGCCACGGCGGCGGCGAGGGGGCCCGAATGCTGGCCCAGGCGGCGGCCAGCGGCGTTTCCGCCGCCGGGGGGCAGGCGCTGTGCCATGACGGGGCTTTTCCCGCATCGGGGAGCTGGCTGGCCCGGCATTTTGCCTTGCCGGTGTCGCTGTTTGTGGAACAGCGGGGGGACCGGATTTTTCTGTATCTCTTTGACCGCCGCGGCCTGCCTCTGGGAAGGGCCAGGGAACGGAAGCTGGAATCCGCTCTGCTGCGGCATGAGATCCGCCGGGTGCCCTCCAGCCGGGTGGGGACTCGGGACTGGATTTCGGGGGTCAGCGCGGCCTACGCAGGCGCGGCGGCGGACCAGGCGGGCCGCCGGATTCCCCAGCCTCTTACAGTGGCGGTTCCGGGCGCGGGCCCGGAAGAGGAGGTGCTTACGGCAGCGCTGGCCCAGCTGGGCTGTACGGTCATCCGGAGGCCCAAGGCGGGAACGCCCGCGTTCTATCCCGGACACGGAGGGATGACCCTGTCGGCCTCGGACGAAGAGGGGAAAATTTTGACGCCTCAGCGCCTGCTGGCTCTGCTGTGCATGCTGGAGCTGGACCAGGGCACACGGACGGTAGCTCTGCCTGTGGGAGCCTCTGAGGCGGCGGAAGCGCTGATTACCGCGCGGGGTGCCTTTGCCCTCCGGGTGGACCGGGACGGCGAGGAGGCCCGTGATTTGTACAGCGAGCAGACGGGTCTTCGGGACGCGGTGTTTGCGGCCTGCCGCCTGTGCGCCCGCATGGCGCGGGACGGCGTGGGCCTGGCGGAGCTGGACCGGCAGCTGCCGGCCTTTGCGGTGGAACAGCGGGAAGTGCCCCTTCGAGGGGACCGGGGCGCGCTGATGCAGGCGCTGGCCCGGCAGTATCGGGATGCGGAGGCGCTGGAAGGGGGTCTTCGGATCAAAACCGGCCAGGGCTGGGTCTGGCTGGCGCCGCTGAGCCGGAGGTCAGCCCTGCGGGTGGCGGCGGAGTGCGCGGACATGGAAGCGGCCCAGGAGCTGTGCGCTGGCTTTTGCCGCGCCGCGGAGGAGCTGGACCGCCAGGGGACGGGGCGTTCTTTTCCTTGAAAGGAAAAGAACCAAAAGGAACCCTCCTTTTCTTGAAAGAAAAGGAGGCAAAAGAACTTTAAACTGGGGATAATGCGGCATATTTGGGGGCTCATTCGCTCCTCCCGTGATTTCTATTTTCTAACAACACGAGACACAGGCAACACAAAACCAGCGCGGTCGATTGACCGCGCTGGTTTCGTCTTCGATAATTTCCTCTATTTTTCACCGGTCCGGCTTGGGCAGCGCCGTGGAGGTCAGGGACTGATAGGACTCCTGCTGAGCCTCATTCTGAGGCGGCGTGGGCATGAGTCCGGTACAGTCACAGCTGGACGCGGTGGCGGAAATTTCGGGCAGATAGACCTGCTTTCGTTTTCGTTTGGGCATTTTGACTCACCTCGGCCCATAGTCTGCCCAGCGGGCAGGTCTTTCATGCCCGGAACCTTGCCGCCGTTTGAAGTTCTTTTCGGTTCCTTTTCTTTCAAGAAAAGGAACTACGCCTCTTTTTTCTCATAAATCCGGCAGGAGATCAGGAAGGAGGCGAGCACCGCCAGTACGGTCCCCACCGGAAGGGCCACCGGCAGATAGGCTTCCAGCCAGCTCAGGTCGGGCAGCGTGATGTTTCCCCTCTTGCTCTGGAGCGCCAGGAAGGCCGACAGCCCGGTGGGCAGTCCGACGATGGGCAAAATGATGAACCGCGCCTTTTCCGGCCCAAACTTGTACACCACTGGCAGCATGATTGCGTCGATTACCAGGGCCACAGCCAGGCAGGCCAGCCCCACCAGCACCGGTTCCAGCCAGTCGTCATGCTTCACCAGCGCCTGAACCACTCCCGTGAGCAGCACATAGGTCAAGGAGACCGCGGAAATCAACAGCATGCACAGATACCGCCCGCCCACAATCGCCCTCCGGCTCACGGGCAGCGCCATGGCGTAGGTGTCCCATTTGGCCAGATTGTCCCAGGAGAAGCAGTTCAGCGGCACAATCATCACAATGATGACCGCCATGGCGCCCATCATACTGTTATTTTCCTGGACAGCGCCGAGCACCGTGTAAAAAACCATCAGCGCGAGATAGACCTTCGCTCCCTTTTTCAGCACAAGAAGGTCCTTCCAAAGCAAACCGCTCATTTGATTTCTCCTTTCACTGTGAACACCATAATGTCTTCCAGGCTCACCGGGTCCACGGTCAGTTCCGGGTAAGCCTTCCGGAGGCCCGCCCGGTCGTTCACCAGGGCCTCGCAGCCGAACTGGCTTTTCCGCACGCCCACAACGAGGCTCTTGTCCAGCTTTTCCAGGTCAGAAGCGCGGCACACCAGCCGGCCGTACTGCTCCAACAGCTCATCCTTCGCGCCAGAAAGGGTCACCCGGCCCCGATGGATATAGGTGATATAGTCCGCTGCCTTCTCCAGGTCCGAGGTAATGTGGGAGGAAAGCAGAATACCGTGGTCCTCGTCCTGAATAAAGCTGAGGAATTCGTCCAGAATTTCGTCCCGGACCACCGGATCCAGCCCGGAGGTGGCCTCGTCCAGAATCAGCAGCCTGGGCCGGTGGGCCAGGGCCGCCGCCAGGGACAGCTTCATTTTCATGCCCCGAGAGTACTCCTTGATGGTCTTTTTCTCCGGCAAGCCAAATTGCCTACAGTAGTTTGAAAACAAATCCCGGTCCCACCGCTTGTAGACCCGGCGGAGAATGGTATCCACATCAGACGCCCGGAGGTTGTCATGGAAAAAGCACTCGTCCAGCACCACCCCGATGTCCTGCTTGAGGGACACATCCCGCTCTATGTTATCCTGGCCCAGAATACGGATGGAGCCTGCGTCCCAGCGAACCAGGTTCAGAATACATTTGATGGTGGTGCTCTTGCCCGCGCCGTTCTCGCCGATCAGGCCCAGAATGGAGCCCCCCGGCACTGTCAGGTCAATATGGTCCAGCGCAAAGTCCGGATAGGATTTGCAAAGCCCTTTGATTTCAATACAATTTGTCATAATTCGTCCCCTCGATACAATATGGAGATGGTTTCAATCAGTTCAGGCAGTTCAATGCCACCCTGTTTCGCCTCATCGACGGCAGCGGAAAGGTGTTCCTCCACCTTGCGGAGGCGGGCCTCCCGCAGCAGCTCCCGGTCCTGCGCCGCCACAAAGCAGCCTTTGCCGGGCACAGTGGTGAGGAAGCCTTCCCGCTCCAGCTCCTCATAAGCCCGTTTGGTTGTGATGACGGAAATTCGCAGCTCCTTGGCCAGCAGGCGCATGGAGGGCAGGGCGTCCCCTGCCTGTAGCTCGCCGCTCATAATCTGGCCCTTGATCTGGTCTGTAATCTGCTCGTAAATCGGCTTTCCGCCGGAATTGCTGATGATGATTTCCATGGATGCACCTCACGCATATACTGTATATACAATACATTCACAGTATATACGCCATATACACAGTTGTCAAGAGGAAATTATAGGAGCGTAAAAATAGAAGTCCTCTGCCTGCCCGTCTTGACAAAGCGGAGGACCATGTCTATAATAGAAAACAGAAGAGCGCTGTTACTGACGGTTAGCCCTTGCAGCAAATCATAGGTAATCTCTATGTTGACCGCTTGGGTTGCGTCCGAGCGGTCAACACGCTTTTATGGATAGCACGTACAGCACAAATGCCGCACATGCTCCAAAACGCAGTACAATAAGCACCCGTTTTTTCCACATTAGCTTCACCCCCTTTCTGAAAGGGAGTGGCCAACCGCCTTTATGTAACAGCGCTC
>JAAWCD010000023.1 GCA_022793095.1 Oscillospiraceae bacterium
CTGGATGGGCCGGAATTTTTTCGTCCGGCAAGGAAAAAAGCGCAGGAATACTGGATGTATTCCGAGCATGTTTGACGCAGCTGGACGGAAAAAGGCCGGTTCAGACGGTGTGCCAGGAGATTTTGAACAGGCTCTAAGGAGCCGCCCACTTCATCATCTGCAATCCCAATTGAAACCCCCGCGCAAAGCACGCTTGATTGCATGCCTCTATCCAGTCAAACACCGCACCCTCCAGGTTTTCGCCGGCGTCCTCCGGAAGGGCTGAAAGGCAGCGTTCGTATGCCTGACAGGCTTCAGCGCAGGACGGAATATCGCTGAAATCCAGGGGGCCATGGGCAGGCTTTATTTCGCGGAAATAAAGTTCTTTGATGTAATCAGTCATAAAAACACCCTCGTCCAAAATATCAATTTACACGATGATTATAATAGATAAAACATTTAATGTCAAGGGGGATGCTATGTTCCATAAAGATTTATTTGGCACCCGATTGAGAAAGTTGAGGAAGAAACACAAAAGATCACAACAAGATATTGCGGATTTGCTGGGTGTAAAGCAAAATCAAATCTGTGAGATGGAAAATGGACGTACATTGACCTCTTTTGAGCGTTTGTATATCCTTTGCGATTTCTTCAACGTCTCCGCAGATTATTTTCTCGGCTTAACCAACGACCCCAGGCCGTTGAGAGACGAGGGAGCGGCGGGGGCAAGCCCCCACCCTACGTGCGGCGGCTCTGAATGACAGGAAGGGGGTACGCATGTTTCATAAAGATTTGTTTGGCCTTCGATTGAAAAAAATCAGAAAAAAGAGCGGAGAATCTCAAAAGGAGATCAGCAGACTGCTCTCTGTACATCCAAATCAGATTTCTGAAATAGAAACAGGCCGTACAGCAACAACATTTGAAAACTTGTGTATTCTATGTGAGCATTTCAACGTCTCCGCAGATTATTTTCTCGGCTTAACCAACGACCCCAGGCCATTGAGAGACGAGGGAGCGGCGGGGGCAAGCCCCCGCCCTGCATGCGGTGTCTCATTTGGTGATGTGCGTGATTCAGCGAATCGCTGAATATAATATATCAGCGATTCGCTGAAAAGTCAAGGGGGGATTGTGTGGAGCAAACATTTCAAAACGAATTATTTCAATCCAGAATACGGGAATTAAGAAAACAGAAGCATGAATCCCAAAAAGATGTGGCAGAAGCCTTAGGCGTCACAATCACGCAGATTAGTGATATGGAAAAAGGGCGGCGTACAACCACGTTTGAAAAATTATTTTTGCTTTGTAGGCATTTTCAGGTTTCCGCAGATTATTTGCTGGGACTGGAAGACACTCCTAGATTTTTTCAGGAGGAAGACACGCCAGGGGCGCACAAGTCATAATCCACAGCAAAATGAGGGGAGAAAACATATGAAAATTATCGTTGACGCAATGGGCGGCGACAACGCGCCAAGCGCCACCGTCCGAGGCGCGCTCCAGGCCAACAGGGAATTCGGCCACGACATCATTCTGGTGGGCCGGGGTGAGGAAATCCTCAGGGTGCTCAACGAGGACGGCTTGGGACAGCTGCCCTCCGGCATCGAAATCGCCCACGCCGACCAGGTGGTGGACAACCACGACAACCCCGCCACTGCCTTCCGGGAGAAAAAGGACTCCTCCCTGACCATCGGCCTTAAAATGCTCAAGGATGGGGCTGGAGACGCCTTCGTCTCCGCCGGGTCCACCGGCGCGATTCTGTCCGCCGCCACCCTGCTGGTCAAGCGGATTCGCGGCATCCGGCGGGCCGCGCTCTGTCCTGTGGTCCCCAACGGCAAGGGCGGCTCTGTCCTCATCGACTGCGGCGCCAACGCCGAATGTACGGCTGAATTTCTGCTCCAATTCGCCTTCATGGGGTCCTACTATGCCGGGCACGTTTTGGGCCGTCCTGAGCCCCGTGTGGGCCTTCTCAACATCGGCGGAGAGGAGAGCAAGGGCGATGGACTGCGGAAAGCCGCCTTCGACCTCCTCAAGCAGGCCGGAGACGAGGGGCGCATTAACTTCACCGGCAACGTGGAGGGCCGGGAGGCCGTGGCCGGCGAGGTGGACGTGATTGTGGCTGACGGCTTTGCCGGAAACGTCTTCCTCAAGACCGTGGAGGGCACCGGCATGTTCCTGGCCGGGGAAATCAAGAAGATGTTCAAAAAGAGCTGGAAAAGCAAGCTGGGCGCTCTGCTGGTCCAGGACGGCATTGCGGACTTCAAAAAGCTGCTGGACTACCGGGAGGTGGGCGGCACCGCCCTGATCGGTATCTCCAAGCCGGTCATCAAGGCCCACGGCTCCTCTGACGCCTACGCCATCCGCTCGGCCATCCGGCAGGCCGGTCAAGTGGCCTCCTCCGGCATCATCGACGATATTTCCGCACATATTGATGAAATGAAGGTATCCGTTCATAAAGAGGGCGGAGAGACGGAAGAATGAGGGGATAGTCCGAGGAAAAAGTTCTGATTTCCTCGGATAGAAGAGAAGCTGTGGGAGGCGTCTGTAGAAAAAAACGTAAAATTGTTCCATTAGGGGATTGACAGCCCGCCTAAATCTGAATATGATTTGTGTGTAGACGAACGGGAGGACGCTTCAGGCGGTCCCGTTCCAAAGCCCGCTGTGGGCAAAGATTTGCGAATGGAGTAGATTAGAAATGATTTTTGATCGTATTTGCAACTTGATTGCGGACCAGTTTGGTGTGGACGCAGATTCCATCACCATGAGTACGGCCTTCATTGAGGACCTGGACGCCGATTCTCTGGGCGTTGCCGAGCTGTCCATGGCGGTGGAGGAGGAATTCGGCCTGGGCGAACTGGAGGAGACCGATCTGACCGAGCTGAAGACGGTGGGTGATCTGGTGCGGTTTGTCCAGGACCTGCTGGATGAGGAATAACTGCTGCAAGGCCCCGCGGCGGCGGGGTCTTGTTCTGCAAACGGAGGAACACGGATGAAGACACTGGAAGAAAAGCTGGGATACACGTTTCAGAACCGGGCCCTGCTGGAAAACGCGCTGACCCACAGCTCCTACGCCAACGAGAACCGGGGCCGGGGCATGCGGAGCAACGAGCGGCTGGAATTCTTGGGGGATTCGGTGCTGGGCATGGTGGTGGCCGACTTCCTGTACCGGACCAATCCGAATCTGCCGGAAGGGGAATTGACCCGGGTGCGGGCCAACCTGGTCTGTGAAAACAGCCTGGTGGTGATGGCCCGGGAGCTGGACCTGGGCCGTTATCTGCTGCTGGGCCACGGCGAGGATGCCGGAGGCGGCCGGGAACGGCCCTCCATCCTGGCTGACGCAGTGGAGGCAGTGCTGGCCGCGGTTTACCTGGACGGCGGACTCAGCCGGGCGCGAACCATCATCCAGACCTACATTCTGGACCGTGCCGCACAGGAAAAAGGGGCCAACCACGACTTCAAGACCGCCCTTCAGGAGCTGGTGCAGCGGGAGAGCGGCCGGGTGCTTTCCTATCATTTGCTGGGAGAGTCCGGGCCGGACCACGCCAAGGTCTTTCAGGTGGAGGTGCAGCTGAACGGCACGTCCATCGGGCAGGGCCAGGGCCGCAGCAAAAAAGAGGCGGAGCAGAGCGCCGCCCAGGCGGGTTTGGAACGTCTCGCTTCTTTTTCTTGACAAGAAAAAGAACTTTTGGACCCGTCATAGAAGGAACGCATGGCGGGGTGCAGGGGGCGAAGCCCCCGGAAAAAGCCCTCTGATTCCCTTCGGAATCAGAGGGCTTTCCTTTGTCAGGAAAACAGCGAGAGCTGACCGCTCTCCTCTGCGGCCTGCCGGACCGTTCCGGCCCGCTCGCGGAGAACCGCCTCGGGCAGACGGTCCAAAAAGGGGGACCACGCCCGCCCGGTGGTGAGGATCAGCTCCTCACGGGCGCGGGTCATGCCCACAAACAGCAGCCGCCGTTCCTCCTCCAAATCAGTGGTCCGGTCCTGGGCCTCCAGAGGCAGAACCCCCTGGCTGACCCCTGCCAGGAACACCACCGGAAATTCCAACCCCTTGGCCCCGTGAAGGGTCATCAGCCGCACAGCGCCGCTGTCAATTACGCCGGAGGTCCGGCGGATGTCCGCCTCCTCCCCCAACAGCATCCCGTTGAGGAAGTCCGGCAGCCTGTCGTAAAATACCGCCCGGCGGGCCAGCCGTTCCAGCGCTTCGCCTCCGCCGTGCCGCTGAGCCCAGAGCTCCATCAGCTCCCGAGGCTTCCGCTTCATAAGGGGCAGAAAATAAGCTGCCTCCTCCAGCCAGAGGGTCAGATGGCCGAAGCTGCCCAACTCCGCCCTCAGCGCTTCCAAATCAAGTTCCTCCAGCGTCCCGCAGAGCTCCGCCGCCCGGTCCGCCAGGTCAGCCGGACAACTCCACACCAGCTTCAGAGCGCTTTCCAGGGCGTTTCTGTTTTTGGGCTCCAGCAGAGCGCGGAAAAAGCCTAACGCGCCCAGAACGCTGTCCTCTCCCAGGTCTGATTCCCGCCCGGAGATGACACAGGGAATGCTGTCGTGCCGGAGACATTGTTCCAGCAGCCGCAGCTGACGGCGGGTGCGGCAGAGCACAGCGAGGTCGGAAAAGGCCCTGGCACCCCGCTTGGCTCCGTGCTTCTGGGCTTCCAGCATGCCCACGCCGCCCACCAGACGGCCAATCTCCTTGGCAATCCAGACAGCTTCACTGAAATCGCTGGCCGCCTGGACCATCCGCACTGGCACGCCGCCAGGACGGTTGGGATGGAGTACCCGCTCCGCCCCGGGATTGGCCCGGATAACCGGCAGGGCGCAGTCCAGCACCTCCGGCGCGGACCGGTAATTCTCTGTCAGCGTCACCGTCTCCAGCTGGGGGAAATCCTCCGAAAGCCGATCAAAACAGGCTGCATCCGCGCCCCGGAAGCCGTAGATGGACTGGTCCGGGTCCCCGATGACAAAGAGACTCTTTCCCCCCTGGCTCCACTGCCGAATCAGCTGGTATTGAATCCGATTGCAGTCCTGAAACTCGTCCACCAGCAAATGATCCAGACTGTGCCCCCGGCCCCGGCCTTGGGTCAGCCCGTCCAGAAGGAGGTCGTCCAGGTCCCGGACCCCCCGTGCCTTCAGCAGTTCTCCATATTGACCAGGCAGCGCCTCGGAAATCCCGGCCAGGTTCGGGTCCATGCCGTTTTTTACCTTGGAAATACCTTGAAGCGCCCTGCGGGGACTCAGCTTCAGTCCCAGCATCCGGGCCGCTTCCCCGGCCAGCGCCTGCGCTTCCTCCCCGCCAATCAGCGGGACCTGACCCAGCCTGCCCAGACAGATGGCGTGAAAGGTTCCGATGGTCATGGCACGGGCCGTCCTGCGGCCCAGCTGGTCCTCCAGCCGGCTCCGCAGCCCGGCGGCGGCCTGATTGGTGAAGGTGACCGCCGTGATGGAAGCGGGCTTGACGCCCTGCTCCGCCACCAGCCAGCCAATGCGGGCGGCCAAGGTCTTGGTCTTCCCGGTGCCGGGACCGGCGGCCACGGCAATCACAGGAGCGTCCAGCTCCACTGCCCGCCGCTGGGCTTCGTTGAGGGTCTCCGCCGGAGCTTCAGCGAGGGCTTCTTTGGGTGGATCGGCTTTCTTTACCCCGGCGGCAGAGGCTTTTTTCGTCCTCCGGATGCTCTGCACCCCGAAAAGGGAAGTCTGGCCGCTGAGGGCCTCTATCTCGCTGGGGTCCAACAGAGTTACTGTGCCAAATTCCCCGTCGTAGCCGCCCAGCCGCTGGACCTTGCCTGCCCGCAGGCGGCGGATGCCCTCCGCCACGCAGGGCCCGGCCTCTCGCTCAATGTCCTCCATTGGCGCTTCCCGCAGGATGTAAAACTCCGGCCCCAGCCGGCGCAGCAGGTGGAAATAGGCAGCCTCCGCCTGTTTGCCGGTGGGCGAACAGCCCATGGACACGCCGATAACCTCCGGCAGGGGCACAAGACTTTCAAAGGGCTTGGCGTTGGCCTTGACAAAGCCCTCGGGCCGGTCGGCCAGCTCCTCCACCCGGTGCTGAACGCCGATAGTCACCGGCTTGCCGCACACCGGGCATTTGCCGTCCAGCTTCACCGTCTCCGCCGGTTCCAGCCGGCAATGACAGTTTCGGTGGCCGTCCAGGTGGTATTTTCCCTCTTCCGGGAAAAACTCCAGGGTGCCGGAAAAACCTGTTCCGGTCCGGATGGCCTGAACCAGCTCCGGGTAGCTGAGGCTGGTGTCCAGCAGATCCGCTTCCCGGCCCAGCTTCGCGGGAGAGTGGGCGTCAGAGTGGGAAACCAGGGTGTACCGGTCCAGGGCGGACACCCGCCAGTTCATGGGCGGGTCGGAGGAGAGGCCGGTTTCCAGGGCGTGGATGTGAGGCGTCAGGTCCTCAAAGCACTCCTCCAGAGTGTCAAAGCCGGAAAACGCACCGAAAACGGAAAAGTGAGGGGTCCAGATGTGGGCGGGAATAAGCTCCGCCTCCGGGCAGGTTTCCAGCGTCAGCGCCAGGAGGTCTTTGCAGTCCAGGCCCAGAATGGGACGGCCGTCAGAACGGATGTTGCCGATGGCCTCCAGACGGGCGGAGAGCTGGTCCGCGGCTTCCAGGGTGGGGAGAAGGATGACGTTGTGGACTTTCCGGGTCCGGCCGTTTTTCTTGTAAATAGAGCTGATTTCCACGCTGAGCAGAAAACGGGGGTCCGGGCCGGGGATGGGGTCCGGGATGCGGAGCTCTGGCCTCAGGGTGAAGAGGCCGTCCTCCGCTGGGAGGAGCTGGTCCCGCAGCTCACTGCGCCAGGCGGGGTGGGTGAAGTCGCCGGTGCCAACTACCTGGATGCCCTTGCGCCGGGCCCACAGGTCCAGGTGAGGGAGGTCCAGTTCCCGGCTGGTGGCGCGGGAAAAGCGAGAGTGGATATGTAGATCGGCAATATACATCGAAGACCTCCTTTTCTCCTTCTTTTTTTGAAAGAAAAAGAAGCAAAAAGAACTTTTACCGGTTTCTATTGTAGCACGGTTTGGCTCGTGGTACAATATAAGACTGTATTCATCCCCTGAAAAGTGAGGTCTAACGCCTATGCGTAAGCTGAAAAAGGCCTACCTGGAAATTACGAATATCTGTAATCTGTCCTGTGTGTTCTGCCCCGGCACCCAGCGCCCGAAGGGCTCTCTCAGGCCGGAACAGTTCCGTTTCCTGACGGAACGGCTGCGGCCTCACACGGAATACCTCTACCTGCACCTGATGGGGGAACCCCTGCTCCACCCGGAATTGGACCAGCTGCTGGAAATCGCCGGTGTGCTGGATTTTTCCGTGATGATTACCACAAACGGCACGCTCCTCCCCCAGCGCGGCGGGCTTCTGTGCGCCAGCCCGGCCGTGAAAAAGGTGAGCGTGTCCCTCCACTCTTTTGAGGGCAGCGAAAGAAAGGAAAACCTGACCGGTTACTTGGACAGCTGTTTCCAATTCGCCCGGCAGGCCTCAAAGGCAGGCAAACGCTGCGCCCTTCGGCTGTGGAATCTGGACGGAAAGAACACGCAGGGCGTCAACCGGCAGAATAATGCCATTTTAGCCCGTTTGAACGATTACTTTCCCCAGCCCTGGCGGGAGGGACGGCAGGGCGTCACCCTGGCAGAGCGGGTCTACCTGGAGTGGGGGGAGCGCTTTGACTGGCCCAGCCTCAACGCCGCCGGGGGAGACGGTTCCGGCTTTTGCTACGGACTGCGGGACCAGGTGGGCGTACTGTGGGATGGAACCGTGGTGCCCTGCTGTCTGGACCATGAGGGGGACATTCCCTTGGGAAATCTGTACCGGCAGACCCTGGAGGAGATTTTGGAGGCCCCGCGGGCCCGCGCCATCTATGACGGCTTTTCCCGGCGCCGCGCCGCGGAAGAGCTCTGCCGGAGGTGCGGCTACGCACGGAGATTCTCTACTTTTTCTTGAAAGAAAAGGTAGCAGAAAGAACTTAAAACGGTCTATTTTATTTGGCGCTTCTCCCTGTGCGGAAAAAATCTGATAAATTTGAAAAATACTCTTTACAAATTTCAATTCTGTGTTATACTGAGTACTGTAATCAGGAATGATTACTGCTAAGTGATAGAGATAAATAAATAATTAGGAGGTCATTTCCATGAAAAAGTTTGTTTGCTCCGTTTGCGGCTATGTGTATGAAGGCGAGACCGCCCCTGCTGAGTGCCCTGTCTGCCACGTCTCCAGCGACAAGTTCGTTGAGCAGACCGGCGAGATGAAGCTCGCTGCGGAGCATGAGTATGGCATTTTTGCCAAGACCGTGAAGAACAACGCTGATATCAGTGCTGAGGACAAGGCGTACATCCTGGAGCAGCTGAAGGCCAACTTCAACGGCGAGTGCTCCGAGGTGGGTATGTATCTGTGCATGGCCCGCATCGCCCATCGTGAGGGGTATCCCGAAATCGGCCTGTACTGGGAGAAGGCCGCTTACGAAGAGGCCGAGCACGCCGCCAAGTTCGCCGAGCTGCTGGGCGAGGAGCTGGAGCCCAACATGACCGCCAGCACCAAGAAGAACCTGGCCTGGCGTGTGGACTGCGAGTTCGGCGCCACTCAGGGCAAGGTCGATCTGGCCTCCTGCGCCAAGAAGAACGGCCTGGACGCCATCCATGACACCGTCCACGAGATGGCCCGCGACGAGGCCCGCCACGGCAAGGCGCTGAAGGGCCTGCTGGAGCGGTACTTCGGCTGATTCAGGGAGGAGTACAAAATGGACAAGTATGTCTGTCCCTGCGGCTATGAGTACGACCCTGCGGTAGGCGACCCCGACAACGGGATTGCTCCCGGCACGCCCTGGGAACAGGTTCCCGACAGCTGGGTCTGCCCCATCTGTGGAATGGGCAAGGATGTATTTGAACAGGCGTAAAGCGCAAAAGGGCGGGCCGTCTGGCCTGCCCTCAGGCTGTCGAAAACATCGACAGCCTGAAGCTGATTTCGTCATTCTGACGAAATCAGTCGCCTGCGGGCGGGCGACTGCACGCAAAAGCGGGGGCTTCTGATTTAAGGTGGCTTCGCCCGAAATCATCCAACTTGCCACTGGCAAGTTGGACCCCCTTTCACACTATCCCCCCACTCAAGGCCCTGACAGTTTTGACACCCTATTTTAAATTCCTGCTTTTTCGACAAGCTGAGGGCGGGCCGTCTGGCCCGCCCTTTCTGCATCCTTAGGAAAACCGTTGCAAAACGGCCGCTCTGTATGGTACAATCATAATAACAAAAAATGAGGAGGTTTTAACATGAACATGTCAGAAAGCTCCCGGATGATACTGGGGCTCAGGGCTAAGGGCTGGACGGACACCGAAATCGCTGACTTCATTTTGTGGATCGAAACCGGAGAAGAGCAGTACAAGCCCAAACAGGAGAAAACGTGACTGATACCTTATTAAATAATTGAAAAATTCAAAAAATGCAGGCCGCTCCAGTCAAGGAACGGCCTGCCGCCTTTATTACGCTTGTGTTACAAAACGTCAAAACCCCTTGCAATCTTCCGCTGTTTCAGTTAGGATACATCCAGAACATATGCCTGACTGTTCCCCACCCCCCAATGGGGTTTGTAACATCCCCGTAACACAATTACGGCTTCGTTACAAATGCGGTCACCCTATTGACGGCGGGGTCAAGATGGTATATATTCTGAACTAGGCAAGGAGAGTTATACCGGCCTGAGAACCTTTTTTGGCCGGTTTTCCGCTCTTTTGCCGAAAAATATCGAAGGAGGAAACAAATCCATGAGAAACCTCAAAAAGGTGCTCTCTCTGGTTCTGGCCCTTGCGATGGTCCTCTCCATCTGC
>JAAWCD010000024.1 GCA_022793095.1 Oscillospiraceae bacterium
GCTTCCGTGTATCCGCTTGACTTCCCAGCCGTTTTTCTTGAGCAGATTCAGCAGGTCTTTGTCTTTCATGCTCCCCCCTCCTTACAATTATATTATAGCACGTGCTATACGTGTTGTCAAGAGGGATTTTGAGGTTTCTCTAAGGAGGATTAGCATGAACGAAGTGTGCAGAAACGTGGCCGCAGAGAAAATTAAAGAAATGCCTGTAGAACGGGTAATGAAGCTGCGGATCGGACAGGAGAAAGGAGGTGAGGCATCCTATGGAGAAATTGCAGCCAGTTCACGTTGAGATTGATCCCGATATTCTATCGGCTACATTTGAAGCCATGCGCGATCTCAAAACCTACTATGAGATGGATGCAGCCTCACTGGCCCGCCTGGGCGGTGAGAAAGCTGCCGGGTTGGCGAATGAGCGCCTGGACTCTGCGGCAGTTGCCGCCGGGTTGTGCAACTTCTATGGCGCATTATTGTGACAGGCAAAAATGCTCCAGGAAGAAAGAAGGTGATGAGGTGAACATGGAAGTCCAGGTAAGCGTATCCGGTCTGTGCGAGCTGGACCAGGAGATCGACGTTCTGATGCAGAAAAGCGCGGAGCTGAACGAGGCCATCAACGGGTTCCGCCTCCGGCTCCACCAGCTGGGGCTGGAAATTTCACAGGCCGGGGTTTCCGAGGATGACTGAAAAGAAAGCCCCGTCCGATGCTACCAGCACCGGACGGGGCAAGCAAGTCCACACCAAACCAATAGAGTCCTTGCGCTCTTATTTTATCACAGCGCGCGGACGAAAGCAAGGAGGAAATCTTAATGAATCAGCACTCCTTCGGCGAAAAGCCGGACGGCGCGTTCTACTACGCCTGCGAAGGAAAATTTGAATTTATTTCCTGGAGCCCACCCCCTGAGCCGGGAGATAGCCTGTGCCGGGGACTGACCGGCCGGAGCGAAAGTCAGCTTGTGCGTGAGATTTTGAACGGTACATACAACCACCTGTTCGACAGGCGGAAAGGAGCGCTCCATGAAACGATTTCCCGGTAAGGACCGGCGGGATGCCCGCAAGGACACCGCCAAAGCCGCGGCGTTCCTGGGGGCCTGGCTCCTCCTCGCCGCCACGGCGGAAGCCTGGGCCACGCCCATTTCGGCCGCCATCACGCCGGACTGGCTGAAACAGCCTCCGGCGGATTTGGCGGTTTCAGCGGAACCCGCGCCGGTCATCCGGCTCACCACACCTCCTCCGGAACCGTCGGAGGTTCCGGAGGAGGATGATTTGATTGAACTGGCCCTTCTGGAACAAGGCTACTACAGCGATGAAATCCCGCTGGATTACATGTATCAGGATATCCTCCGCACGGCCTGCGAGCGGTACGGCGTGCCCTACCCGCTGGCGTTGGCCGTCATCGAGACCGAAAGCGGCTTCGATGTGGATGCTGCCGGCGTGGACGGCCGGGATGTGGGCCTGTTCCAAATCCGGACAAGCAATCACAGATGGCTGTCTCAGGAGACCGGCGCGGACCCCATGACCCCCGCCGGAAACATCGAGTGCGGCGTGTGGCTGCTGGGGTTTCTCCTTGAGGAGCACGGTTCTGAGGAAGCCGCCCTGACCGCCTACCGCTGGGGACGGGACAACGGCAGCCGGGACTATGCTCAGGCCGTGCTGGCCGCGGCGGAGCGGTGGGCGGCTGTGCTGGAGGACTAGCCATGCACAAACCACCGGACAAGCCCTGCGAGGACTGTGAGCATGCTCCCTGCCGTCTGCCGCTCAACTGCGGGCGCTGGCTGGACTACCTCAGCGCAAAGCGCCGGCACATGTCGGACATGGCCGCTCTGCGGCAGGTCAGGCTGAGCAAACGATACGATCGGGACACAGCCTCCGAGCTGGAATGGCAGCGGAAGCTGGCGGAAGCATGCCCGTGGAGACAGGAGGAAGACACTGTGGGAAAGCAAATTGATTATGACCAGGTCCGTGCCCTTTACGACCAGGGCCTGAATGACCCTGCCATTGCCGAACAGATGGAGATTTCCAATCTGACCATTCAGCGCTGGCGAAAGAAAAATAACCTGCCCGCCCGAGGCCGGATGAAGCAGGAGAAGCCGGAAGCTCCGGTAGAGGTTTCGGCGGAGCCTGCATCAGAGGCCGAGCCGGAACCGGACGTGTCGTCTCGCGTCCGGCAGCTGCTGGCCCTGGTCCGTCCCGAGGACTCGGACGCGGCCAGAAATTTGACCGCCCGGCTGGCCGGACAGTGGATTTTGGATTTTTTGTCCGCTGAGTGTACCGAAACCTGCAACAAAGCCGGATGTGCCACCCATAAATAAGACGGGCTGTGTGAGGAGATGAGGCAAGCTTGATTCGTGCACGATTGCAAGATGCCAGAAAAAGGGCAGGCCTGACTCAGCAGCAGGCTGCAGACAAGCTTGGGTTGACCTTACGGCATTATCAGAAAATCGAATATGCGGAGATTACCGGGTCTTTTGCGGTCTGGGATGCCTTGGAGGACCTTCTTGGGGTACATCAACGGAAACTCCGAGAGACTTCAAATACTCGTCCCGACCAAGCAAAAAATCAGTTGGAACATTGAAGAGGTCTGCCAGCATCACGAGGTAGTCAAACGCGGGCTCGCTGTCACCGCTTTCGTACTTCTGGTACGATCGGAGCGCAATCCCAATTGCATCAGCTGCTTTTTGAAGCGTATAGCCTCTGGCAATCCGAGCTGTGCGGAGTCGGTCCTTAAACATTATGAGCCTCCTAAAAAAGTCTTGACATACGCCTGATTATGGCGTATTATGCTATAAAATAATACGCCATAAACTGGCGTATATTTAGGAGGAATCAGTATGCAAAAATCCGAAACCCTGTTCAACTTTGGAGTGAGCGGCAGATATGGAAAGTCAAAAATTCCTGTATTGCCGCTGGCCTGATTCAAACAGACCGTTTTAATCAAGACCCAAGGGACCGGCGGTTATGGTATACGGTCCTGTTAGAGTAAACGAGAGGTGGTGCAGTATGCCCATTTTCCGCGTGCCGAAGCACGAAAATTTTACCGTGATTTCCAACGTCCATCTGTCCGACACCCGGCTGTCCCTCAAGGCCAAGGGCCTGCTCTCCTACATGCTGGCCAAGCCCGACAGCTGGAACTTTACCCTGGCCGGGCTGTCCGCCCAGAGCAGCGACGGCGTGGCCTCCATCCGGGGTGCGGTCAAGGAGCTGATGGCGCTGGGTTACGTCCGTCGCCGCCAGAGCCGCAAAGGGGACGGCAGCTTCAGTGAAATCGAATATGACGTGATCGAGGACCCCGCTTATTTCTCCCTGGAACCGGAGGAACAGCCGTTATGCGAAAACTGCACAACAGAGGAATCTCAGCCGTTATGCGATTTCCCGACAGCGGGAAATCCGATATCGGAAGACCCGATATCGGAAAACCGCACGCAAGTAAATACTGATAGAAGTAAATACTTAAATACATCCCCTTCCCCTTCAAAATCGAGTTCGGATTTTGACCGCTTCTGGGCCGCCTACCCCCGGAAAGTGGACAAGGACAAGGCCAGGCGGGCCTGGAAGCGGCTTAAGGTCACGGACGCTTTACTGGAAACCATCCTGGCCGGGCTGGAGCGGGACAGGCGCTCCCCCCAATGGACCAGGGACTGCGGCCAGTACATCCCCTACCCCGCCACCTGGCTGAACAACCGGAGGTGGGAGGCGGAGCCGCCGCCATTGCCGCCGGACCGGGGCGGTCTGCCAGTCTTCTCCGCAGAGGAGGTGGGTTACATCGATGGCATCTGAATTCGAGAGGCTGGAGGAGGCCGCCGGGGAATTCCTGCTCATGGAGCCCGCTTACCTGGACCCGGACCAGCCCACCGGCCTCTGGTTCTGCGACTGCCCGGAAAACGTGCTCAGCGTCCGGGTCAACGCCGTCTGCCTCCGGCCGGACGCGGAATGGGAGGACGTGGGCAGGTGCCTTGCCTTCCTCCGCCGGTTCAGGTACGTGGTGATTGTCTGCCCCGGCGAGAGCCAGCGGGCCCTGATGGTGGAAAAGCTCCGGCCCGTGCTGCCCGCTGTCGCCCTCTACGTGGTGGGCAGCGAGGGCTTCCGGGGCTGCCCCACCATCCGCTCCTACATCGAGACCTACGGCGGAGCCAATCTCTGGGATATCCTCGTGGCGGCCGTGGAGCTGCCCGCCTACGGGCTGGTGGACCTGGCCTCCATCCCGGAGCGGGATTTGAACCGGATTCCCCGGACCCTGTCCGGCTTTCCCTTCCTGGACCGGCACATCGGCGGCTTCTTCGCCAGCGAGGTGTCCGTCTGGACCGGCAAGCGGGGCAGCGGCAAGAGCACCATTCTGGGCCAGATTCTGCTCAGCGCCGTGGACCAGGGCCACCGGGTGTGCGCCTACTCCGGAGAGCTGGACAAGGCCCAGTTCCGGGAGTGGATTGACCTTCAGGCCGCCGGGCCGGAGCAGGTCCGCTTCCGGACGGACCCCCGCTCCGGCAAGAAGCTGTGCCGGGTGGAGGGACCGGTCCGGGACCGGATTTCCGCGTGGCTGGAGGGGAAGTTCTGGCTGTTCGACCTGGACTGCGCCTCCGTCCACGACGAGGACCGGATTCTGGCCCAGTTTGAGTACGCCCGCCTGCGGTACGGCGCGGACGTGTTTCTGGTGGACAACATCATGACCGTGGAGCTGAAGACCCGGGGCGACTTTTACCAGGCCCAGTCCCGGTTTATGGGACGGCTGACCGCCTTCGCCAAGCGGCATCAGGCTCACATCCACATGGTGGTCCATCCGAGGAAGACGGAGAGCGGGCAGGTGCGCAGCGCCGACGACGTGGGCGGTTCGGGAGACATCACCAACCGGGCGGACAACGTGTTCCTCATGCAGACGGCCCCTACGGAGGAGGGGGGCCGGGCGGCGGAGCGGCCTCAGCTGAGCATTCAGAAAAACCGGGACTTCGGCAGTCATGGCTGCGTGAATCTGGTGTTCGACAGGAAGTCCCGCCGGCTCTCCGAGCCGGGACAGGACCCTAACCGGGTCTTCGGCTGGGCCTTGCAGGGGACCCAGGTGGTCATGCAGGAGCTGAATGAGGAGACGCCCTTTGACGGGCGCAGGGCCTGATGAGAGCGTCGGGCTGTGCGGGATAGCGTTGACAGCAGAACCAGTTTGAAGTTCTTTTTGGTTCTTTTTCTTTCAAGAAAAAGAACGGAGAAACATACCTGAGTCATGCAAAGACAGGAGAGATTACGATGACAGACAAAGCCATTGAGAAAATCAATGCCGGGATGCAGAAAAACGCCAATGACCCTTACGCGGAAATCATCGGCCATTACATCCTCGACCGCTGCCTGGACGGGACCGCCGCTGGTCTGGTCCTGAAGAAGGACAAAACCCTGAGCGGCGCCCTGGGGGCCGTTATGGAGCAGGCCCGGAAGGCAAAACGGGGAA
Organism: Oscillospiraceae bacterium; assembly: GCA_022793095.1. Lineage (GTDB taxonomy): Bacteria > Bacillota > Clostridia > Oscillospirales > Oscillospiraceae > JAAWCD01. Next base: position 5,426 of record JAAWCD010000024.1, read on the forward strand.
ATGCGGCGGTGCTCACCCCAGCGGCGGTCTTCGGCGCGGTGGACCGGTACTTTGGGTTTTCTCACGACCTTGCCGCCCAATGGAAGGCCCTGAACGGCGCGGACCCGGTGGTTTCGGAGGCTGTTCCCGCCAGACCCGCGCCCGCGCTGGACCTGAGGCTGAAGGACCGGGTGGACTTTTCCGAAGTAAAGGCCCAGCGGCTGATGCGGCTGGCAAGAGAGTACTCAAATCCGTCGGCGCTGACGGATTTGGGGGTCACAAAGGCCCTGGCGTTACTGGCCCTGCCGGAATCGGAGCGGGAGGAATTCGCGTCTGAAACCCACACTGTCAACGGGGCAGAAAAGACGGTTTTGGAGATGTCCACCCGGGAGCTGGAGCAGGCCATCCGGGAACGGGACGAGGCCCGGCTGGCCGCCGAGGCTGCTCAGGCGGAGCTGAAAGAGAGCGAAAAAGCGTCCGCCGCTTCCGATCCGGATGTGGTGGAGTTCGGCGCCTGCCTCAATGGCATGCAGGACCAGGGCAACCGGGCGCTTGGGCAGCTGACGCGGATGGTGAGCGCCGGGAAAACGGAACAGGCCAGGAGGCTGGGGAATGCCATGCAGGCTATGGCGGAGAAAGTGGCCGAGGCCGTGAGAAGGGTGACGGGAGGATGAAGCATGCCCAAGAAAATCAAACGCATCCAGGCCGGGCGGGTGGGCTGGATGGTGGCCTACACCGCGCCTCAGGCCGGGGATCCGCCGAAGGTCCGGCGGCAGAAGCAGAGGGCCAGCTCCGCCGCCCGGGAAATGCTCAACGCCCGGTACTCCTACAGCAAGCTGGAGAGGACGCTGGCCGCCAACTTCGACGACGGGGACCTGTTTGTCACCCTGACTTACCGGGACGAAACGCTTCCCCCCGGCCGGGACCAGGCGGTGCGGAAGGTCCGGCGCTTCCTCTCCAGGCTGAGGGAGCGCCGGAAAAAGAAGGGCCAGGAGCTGCATTATATTTATGTGACCGAGGGCAGCTATCCTGGCGGCAGGCTTCACCACCATCTGGTCCTCAACGGCACCGGGGATGATGCCGATGATCTCCGGGAGCTGTGGATTTACGGAAATGTGAAATTCACCGTTCTGAAGTTCACGCCCCAGGAGAGCTATGAGGACCTGGCAAGCTACCTCACCAAGGAACCTCGGGAGCACGGCCACCCCCGAACCGGGGAACGGACCTGGACGCCCTCCTTAAAATTGAAGAAGCCTGCCGAACCGCCGGTGGAGGAGGTCCCGGACTATGTGACCCTCTCTCCACCGCCCGGCGCGGTTTGGTCCACCATGGAGGGGCCAAGGCGGAACGGGTACGGGGAATTTGTGTGGCTCAAGTACATGCTGCCCCATGACCCGGACCGGGGCAGGCCGAAGGCAAGGCGAAGAAAGAAATGAACTTTTCTTTCTTTTCTGGCTTGGGGTTATGTATATTCTCTTGCATTCTCGGAAAAAAGGAGCTGAAAATGTTGCAATCCCAAATCGAGTGTGGTAAAATTCTGGTTAAGGACGGCTGGCTGATGTGCCCCAGGTGCAAACGGGGCAAAGTCCTTCGGGTGACGGAGGAGACTGTGGCCCGAAATCTGCCGGTATTCTGCCGGAGATGCTGTCAGGAATCCATCGTGAATATCGAGCGCCTGAGCCCGTGTCGGAAACCGACCAGCGCCTGAGCCTTATGCAAGACCTGCAAGCAGGTCCGCATGGCTCAGGCGCTTTTTTGTTTTGCCGGAGGTGATGACATGGCTTTGCGCCCCTTCCGCCCCTGCCGCCACCCTGGCTGTCCGGAGCTCACCCGCGAGGGCTGGTGCCCCAGGCACAAGCCCCCGCCCACGCCCCGCCGGGAGAGCGCCGCCTGGCACCGCTGGTACAGCCTGCCCGTCTGGACCAGACAGCTCCGGCCTGCCCAGCTCCTCCGTGAACCCTTCTGCCGCGTCTGCGCCCGGAAGGGCCTGCGGGTTCCGGCCACCGACGTGGACCACATCCGGGACCACAAGGGCAATTGGACCCTGTTCACCGACCCGGACAACCTGGAGAGCCTGTGCCACTCCTGCCACAGCCGAAAAACCATGCGGGAACAACGGCAGAACCAGCGGAAAAAACAGGGCTGATTCTGCCCGGAAGCTACGTCCGCCCGTCCGTGGGCATCCGTCCGCGCCTGGCCGTCCGCAGGCAGGCGCGGGCGCGAGGAAAGCTCCGCTTTCCTGACCTACCCCCCACCCGGAGAAAGTTTTCCGGGCGGGGGTCCAAGACCACGGGCTCCCTCGTGTGCGAGAAAAATTCCCCTGTCGGGATTTCGGGAGGTGAAGGCAATGCCCTCAGCAGTCAAGCGAAGCGAAAATCTGGTCAAGCACCTCACCCAGGCCCAGCGGGAGGCCCGGCAGCAGGCCGAGGAGGAGGTTCTGCCTGACCGCGGCCGGGAGCCCCAGCTGGTCAAGCCCGCCATCATGACCAGAAACGCAGCCGCCGGGCGGTACTGGCGGAACATCCTGGCCCGGATGGAGGGACTGGATATCCTGGACGACCTGGACAGCGACGCCCTGGGCGTCTACTGCGTGATGCTGGCCCGGTACGAGGCGCAATGCAAACTTTTGACCCAGGCGGCGAATCAGCTCAAAGCGGCCGAAGGGGACCCGGAGGAGATCGCGGAGGCCGCCGGGCGGCTGGATGCGGCCAGCGGCAAGATGCAGAGTCTGGAGCGAAACCTCCTGCAATACGCGGAGAAGCTGGGACTGACCCCCTCGGGCCGGGTGCGGCTGGCCCAGAAGCGGGCGGAGCAGGCGGCGAAGACAGAGTTGGACGGCGATTTGTTTGGCGATTAGGAAACAGAGCGGCCTCCACCACCCGTCGGCGGTCTACGCCAAACAGGTCACGCAGGGGAAGCTGCAAAAGCTCTGCTGCCCCTATGAGATCAAGGCCTGCCAGCGGCACCTGGACGACCTCAGGCGCCAGGGTACTGACGATTTTCCCTACGTCTTCGACACCACCCGGGCCGACCGTATCCTCCGCTGGTTCGGCCAGTGCGTTCAGGTCCGGGGCCCCTTTGCCGGCCGGCCCGTCGAGCCCCAGCCCTGGCAGGTGTTCGACCTGTCCTGCGTCTACGGCTGGGTCCACCGGGACACCGGGGCCCGGCGCTTTAACCGGACCTATCACAAGCGGGCCCGGGGCAACGTCAAAAGCACTGAGGTCAGCTGCAAGTGCCTCTACCACATGTGCGCCGACGCCATTTATCCCCCCTACCGGCCGGAGCTGGCCCGGTTCGAGCGGGAACCGGAGGTCGAATGCGCCGCCGTGGACCGGGGCCAGGCCATGCGGGTCTTCGGCGACGCCAAGAAGATTGCCTCCGCCTCCCCCAGCATTGCCAGGCGGCTCATCATCCCCCGGTCCAACCCGGTGGTCCACCGTACCCGGGGCGGCTTCATGCGGGCCCTCTCCAAGGACACCAAAAACAAGGACTCCGGCGCGCCCAGCTACTTCGAGGTGGACGAATACCACGCGCACCCCACCTCCGATATCTACGACCTGGGCAAGGACTCCTTCGGCAAACGGTGGCAGTCCCTGCTGGACGTGATCACCACCGCCGGGGACGGGGCGGACAGCAAGCCCTGCTTCCGGGAGGAGCAGTACGCCCGGCAGGTGCTGGACGGCGCGGTTATTGACGATCGCTACTTTGTCATGATCCGGGAGCTGCCCCTGGGGGCGGACCCTCACAATAAGGCCCTCTGGCCCATGGCCAACCCGGTGCTCCGGTATCCCAACGAGTACAGCGGCATTCTGCTGGGAGAGATTGAGAGCGAGTACACCGCCGCCTACGGCTCCGGGGACCCGGACAAGCTGAGCAAGTTCCTCACCCGGCGGATGTGCCAGTGGCAGGCGGAGAGCGTGAACAGCTATCTGGACGCCCGGTGCATGGAGCTGGCCCGGAGGGCCCAGGTGAGCCGGGCGGACTTCGCCGCCCTCACGGACGGCCAGCGCTGCTACTGCGGCTTTGACCTGGGCAAGCGGATCGACCTGTCCGGCGCGGCAGCGGTGTTCACGCTGCCTGACGGCAGAGTGGCGATCAAGGCGCATGGCTTTCTGCCGGAAAACGCGGCGGAGCGTCACGAGCAGACCGACCGGGTCCCTTACAGGGCTTACGCTCAGGGCGGGTTCTGCACCCTGACGCCTGGGGACGTGACTGACAACAGCTATGTTTACAGCTGGATTTGCGCCGGGGAGCGGGACCAGGGCTGGCAGGTGGAGGAGGTGGACTACGACGGCCACAACGCCACCGACCTGGCCATTCGGATGAACGAGGAGCGGAACCGGGAGGACTTCTGCGTGGAGGTGCCTCAGACCTGCGCCGGGCAGAATCTGGCGGTCAAGGGGTTCCGGGAGCTGCTGCTTCAGGGGAAGCTGGTTCTGGAGGAGAGTCCTCTGCTCATCCGGTGTCTGGGAAACGCCATTGAGATTCCCGATAACTACGGCAATGTGAAGCTGAGCAAGAGGCACAAGGACGATTCCCAGCGGATTGACCCCGTGGCCGCAGCCATGAACGCACTGGCGCGGGCGCTGGTCCGCCGGGACCACCCCACCCTCGCTGACCGCATCGAGCAGGGAGACTGGGGAATGTAGGGCTCGATTGGGTGGCCGTGCTCCCTGTTCTTGCGGCACTCATTCTGTGGCACAGCACTGTAGGGCGGGGGTTCCGAATTTGTGCGGCAAAATCCTGCGGAACGGCCCGATGGGGTCATCGGGCCCTACAGGTCCGCGTTATTTGAATTAGAACCAGTTTAAAGTTCTTTTGCTTCTTTTCTTTCAAGAAAAGAAGAGAAAGGAGAGGTATGGGAAAGTTTCTGGAATGGCTGGGCCTGGGGGGGAGGTCTCAGAGCCCGCCGCCCATCCGCAACGACACCACCGTAACCACCCTGTCCGCTGCCGGATACCCCGCCGGCGGCCTCCAGGCCTCGGACGAACGGACCGCCATGAAGCTGTCCGCTGTCAGCCGGTGCGTGGAAGTCCTGTCCGACTCTATCGGCAAAATGCCCGTCTATGTCATGGACCGGCAGACCCGCCAGCGGGCGGACCACTCCCTGAACGGCCTGCTCGCCGTCCGGCCCAACGAGGCCCAGACCCCCACCGTCTTCAAAAAGATGCTGGAGGGGAACCGGAACTGCGGCGGCAACGGTTACGCCTGGATTCTCCGGGACCCGGCCAGCCTCCGGCCCCGCGAGCTCCTGCCCGTGCCCCACGGGCTGGTCACTCCCTGGCTGGATGAGGACGGACGGCTCTGGTACACCGTCATCCACCCCTTCACCGGCCAGCCCGCGACCGTCCACCGCTCCGACATGATCCACGTCATGGCCTACTCCTACAACGGCTGGAAGGGCGTCAGCGTGCTCCAGCGGGCCAGCGAGGCCGTCGGGACCGGCCGGGCCGCTCAGCAATACAGCCTCAGCTATTACCAGAACGGGGGCCAGCCCGCCGGCGTCCTCCAGACCGACACCGACCTGTCCGGTTTCGTGGACCTCGCCCTGCCCGACGGAACCACCGAGCGGGTCTCCAAAAAGGACCTTATCCGCCGGGAGTGGGAAAAGCGCCACGCCGGGCCCTCCAACGCCCAGCGGGTGGCCGTGCTGGACTACGGACTCAAGTACGCGCCCATCAGCGTCAGCAACCGGGACGCCCAGTTCGTGGAACAGAGCGAGCTGTCCGTGCAGGACATCGCCCGGTTCTTCGGGGTGCCCCTGTATAAGCTTCAGGCCGGACATCAGAGCTACGCCGCCAACGAGCAGAACGCCATTGAGTACGTGGTGTCCACCCTCCACCCCATCGTCAGCCAGTACGAGGAGGAACTGACCTGGAAGCTGCTCACCCCGTCGGAGATCGGGCGGGGGCTGGAGATCCGGATGAACATGATGGCGGAGCTGCGGGGCGACTTCGGAAGCCGGGGAACCTGGTTCCGGACCCTGCGGGAGATTGGCGCGTTCTCCGTCAACGACATCCGGGCGCTGGAGGACCTGCCCGACGTGGAGGGCGGAGACGAGCGGTACGCCTCCCTCAACTATGTCCCCCTCTCCCTGTGGCGGGAGCTGAGCGTCAACAGAAATCAAGAGAACCCCTGATTTCATCAGCGGTTCCCAAGGAGGAAACGACAATGAGAGTCACACTGAACGGCCAGGTGGTGCCCAGTGACGACCAGTGGATCTATGACTGGTTCGGCGTGGACGCCTTTTCCCCCGGCACCGTGCGGAAGGCCCTGGCGGACAACCCCGAGGGGGAGGATCTGGAGCTGGAGCTGAACAGCCCCGGCGGCTCGGTATTCGCCGGGTTCGAGCTGTACAGCCTCCTCCGGGAGGCCAGATGCAAAACCGTGGCCATTGTCCAGTCCCTGGCCGCCAGCGCGGCGTCCACAGTCATGGCCGCCTGCGACGAGGTGCGCATGTCCCCGGTGGCCCAAGTGATGATTCACCTGCCCGCCTCCTGGGCCGCAGGAAACCAGAACGACATGCGCCATGAGGCCAGGGTGCTGGAGAGCATCACCCAGAGCATTCTCAACGGCTACGAGGCCAAGTGCCGGGGCAAGGCCAGCCGGGACCGGCTGGACCGGCTCATCCGGGCGGAAAGCTGGCTCACCGCCCAGGAGGCGGTGGAGCTGGGTCTGGCGGATGAAATTCTGTTCCAGGAGGAGCCGGTTTCCGGCCAGGTCCTCAACGCCGTGGGCGGCGGCCTCCGGGTCCTGGCCAACAGCGCGGCATCCGGGCGGACGGCGGAGGAGCTGCTGGTTCTGTATGAGCAGCTGGTCCGCAGCGGCGCGGCCCCGGCGGAGGGACACCCCGTCCCGCCGGAGGAGGAAACCCGTGCGCGGGAGCAATCCGCCGGGCGTCCGGAGGAACATCATGAACCTTCCGGCGGAGCGCCGGAGCAGATTGTTCAGGACTGGCGGCGCGGTGCGCGGCTGACCCTGGAGCGAAACAGATTTATGGAGGAATAGCGCATGGATTGGAAGAAAAAGCTCATCGACCTGGCGGACCAGCGGGCCCAGGCCCTGGCGGAGGCGGAAAAGGCCCTCAATGAGAACGACCAGGCCGGGTATGACGGGGCCATGGAGCGGGTCGGCAACCTGAACGGAGAAATCCAGCGGGTTCAGAACCTGCTCGCGGAGCAGCAGAAGCGTCTGGACGCTCAGACGCCGGACCCGGCGGAACAGCGGGACATGGCGGAGGAACGGGGAAACACCCTGCTCACCGGCGGCGCGGTGTCCTTCACCGCCCAGGAGGTCCGCCGGGCGGTGTGCAACGACGTGACCCTGGCCACCGGCACCCTGGTGGAGCCCACCGGCGGGGGCGGGACCATCCGGGACCCTCTGGGGAACCTGACCAGCTCCATTGTGGACCAGGTGTACGTCCAGGACCTGACGGGCATGAACGCCTATCTGGAGCCCTATGTGATCTCGGAGCTGGACGCCAGGGGAGGCAATGTGAAGGCCAACGCGGGCAAGGCCCGGGCCGTCTCCGAGGACCCGGTGTTCGGCGTGGCGGAGATCCGGCCCTACGAGCTGAACGTGACCACCTTTGTGGACCGGAACCTCTCCCGGCTGTCCCCGGCCGGCTACTATGAGAAGATCCACGGCATGGCCATGCGGGCCATGCGCCGGAAGCTGGCGGGCCTCATTGTCAACGGCGACGGCCAGGCCACGCCGGACATGTACGGCGTCAAGAACGCCAGGAACAAGGCGGGGGCGGACATCTTCGCCTCAGTGGAGGTGTCCGGGGTGGACGAGACCCTGCTGGACACCCTGTACTTCTCCTATGGCAGCGACGCGGCAACGGGCCCTTCCGCCCGGCTGTTTCTCAGCAAGGCGGATCTGGCCGCCATTGGCAGGCTCCGGAACGGGGACAAGGAACGGGTGTTCAAGATCCGGCCTGACTCCGCCAACGCCAACACCGGCGTGATTGAGGACGGGGGCGTCATCGTGCCCTATACCATCGTGCCCGACCTCACCGCCCTGTCCGCCTCCGCCGCCGGGTCCGGGCCGGTTCAGACCCTGCTCTACGGGGACCCCATGAACTACGAGCTGGGCCTCTTTGGGGAATACTCCATCCGGGTGGACGACAGCGTCAAGGCGGTGGAGCGGATGACCTGTATTCTGGGGGACGCCATGGTGGGCGGAAACCTGATTGTGGACAAGGGCTTTGTGGTGGCCGCCCTGCCCGCCGGGAGCTGACGGGGATGGAGCTTTCCGACGTCAAGGCCTATCTCCGGGTGGACACCGATGAGGACGACGGGCTGATTCAGGCGCTGATGGACGCGGCGGAGGAGTATCTGGCCGGGGCCGGCATCGTCGAGAGCGCCGGGAACCGGGCCAGGTACGCCCTGGCGGTCAAGGGCCTGTGCCTGCACTGGTACGATTTCCGGGGAGACGCCGCTGCCGGCACCGCCGCCGTCGAGCTCCCCACCGGCCTGCGGGCGGTCATCAATCAGCTGAAGCTGGAATGCCTCTAAGAGCCTGTTAAAAAGCAGGGCCGGTTTCCCGGCCCTGCTCCTGGGTCACTTTTGGGCAAGCCCCGCGATATACGCCTTGATGATTGCCTTGATCTCCTCCGGGCTGTACTCCTGCTTTTCCTCATTGGATTCAATCACGTCGATCAGGTCATACGCCATCGCCTTCTTGATTTCCGTCGCTTCCCTGTCTGCCGGCAGTATCCGCAAGCTGTAGGGCCCGCTGACCCCATCGGGCCCCACGTGCGGTGGTTTGACAAAGGGACCGCCGCTATTCGCCAGCTTGAAGTTCTTTTTGGTTCTTTTTCTTTCAAGAAAAAGAACAGAGAAAAAAAGGAGGAGTTCGTATGGTGAGCGCGGGAGCCCTGCGGGAGCGGGTGGAGGTGCTGGAGCTGGCGGAGACCGGGCCCGGCGTCTTCGCCTGGACCCCGGCGCGCCGGGTCTGGGCTCGGGTGGAGCTGGACCGGCGGAGCGCCGTCTATTCCAGGCTGGCCAACGCCGCGCCCGCCGCCCTGCTCACGCTCCGGGTTCAGGACCTGACCCCCGCCATGGCCCTGAGCTGGCGGGGCCGTCATCTGGCCGTCTGCGGCGTCCGGCTCATCCAGCCCGGCTGGCTGGAGGTCCGGGCCGCTCTGCTGGAGCCGGCGGACTGCCTGTTCCGTTCCGAGGGGACCGAGCATGTCCGGGACCGGCTCAACCGGCCCGCACCCCGCGTCGTCCGCACGGTCCGGTGTCCCGCCGTCCTGCTGGAAAAATACGCGGGCTATGCCCGGGAGGGCGCTTACGCCCAGACCGGGACCGGGGCCATTCTGGTGGTCCCCAAAACGGCGGGGGAACAGCGGGTGGGAGACACGGCGGTTCTGTCCGGGCCCGCCGCCGGGACCTGGGAGATCCGGGCCGTCCATCTGGCCGGGGCCTGGAACAACGAATATGAAGTGATTCGGAAGGAGGAGGCATAATGGCAAGCGTGGAGATCCGGGGCCTGCGGGAGCTGACGGAGCGGTTTGACCGGCTTCCGAACGTCCTGAAGCGGGCCCGCCGGGACGCCCTGGATCAGGCGGGGCAAAAGAGCCTTTCGGCGGTCCGGGGCCGGATCGGGGGCCGGGGGAAGGTCCAGGGCTGGCAGGGAAACCACCTGGGCAGCGGCTGGGGCTACGCCGCCGCCCGGCCCAGGGCCGGACAGTATGTGAGCGCCCGGCAGGGGGGCCGCTACGCGGTTGGTTATGTGACCAACGCCATTGAGAACGGCCACTTTGCCCGCCAGTCCGCCAGGCCGGACCGCCGGGCGGAACGGCTGTCCGGGGTGTCCGCCGTCCGGGGCAAATACATGTACCAGAACAGCGCCGGAGACGCGGCCCGCGCCGCTCAGGAGGCGGGTGCGCTGCTGGAGCGCCGGTTTCGGGAGGCGCTGGAATGACGCTGAACGACGTGGTGGAGGCGGTCAACGAGCGGCTGGTGCTGCGCTGGCCGGACCGGACGGTTTATCTGGACGTGTGCCCGGTGGACTTCCAGCGGCCCGGCTTCTGGCTGCGGGACATCCGGGGGCGGCAGGAAATTCTGACCCCCTTTCTGGTCCGGCGGACCCTCTCCCTGGAGTTGGTCATCTACGACGAAGTGGACGATCATTACGAGGCCTCCGCCCTCCGTCTGATGGAGGACGGAGCGGCGGTCTTCGACCTGCTGGCCCCGCCTCTGCGGGCGGGGGATCGGTTCGTCACCCTGACCGTGGAGGCCCTGGGCCGGGAGCCGGACGCGGCGTTCTTCGCCCTGTCCGGGGAGTGGCTGGACGACCGGCCGGGGGCGGAGGACCCGGAGGGCGGCCCGCTGATGGAGGAATTCCATGTGACGGTGAACCCGTAGGGCCTGATAAGGTCGCCGGGCCCTACAGACGCAGCAACCAATTAAAAAAGGAGTGATGAAATGGGACTTCCCGAACTGACCTTTGCCTTTGAGACTGCGGCGGAAAGCATCGTCAGCCGCAGCAAAAAGGGCATCGTGGCCCTGATTCTCAGAGAGGCGGGGCTGGAACCCGGCGTTTATACGGTGGTCCACGAGGCGGACATCCCCCCGGAGCTGGGGGAGGACAACCGGGCCTATGTCAAGCAGGCCCTGACCGGCTACCTCAACCGGCCGGCCAGGGCGCTGCTCTCCGTGATTTCCGGGGAGACGGCACCGCTGGCCGGAGCGGAGCAGCTCACCGGCCTGGATTACGACTATCTGGCCGGGCCGCCGGACCTGACGGAGGAGGAGGGGGCCGCTCTGGCTGCCTACATCAAGGCCCGGCGGACCGGCAATTTCACCGGCAAGGCGGTGCTCCCCAACCAGGCCGCAGACCACGAGGGCATCATCAACTTTGCCGCCAGCGGCCTCCAGGTGGGGAAAACCGTCTACTCTGCCGGGCAGTACTGCGCCCGAATCGCTGGCATCCTGGCAGGCACCCCCCTGAACTGCTCCGCCACCTCCGCCAAGCTGCCTGAGGTCAGCCAGATTGTTGGCATCCTCCAGCCGCCGGAAATGCTCGGGGAAAGCCGGGCGGTGATTGGAGGCGGCGGGATGACGTCCGGCGGCGGGCTGGTGCCTGCGGAGGGGGTTCTGACCGCCATCCACGACGGGCGGCAGGTCAAGCTGGGCCGGGCCGTCAACTCCAAGGTCACGCTGAAGGCCAACGAGAGCGCGGGGCTGAAGAAAATCAAGGTGGTGGAGGCAATCGACCTCATTCACTACTACTCCATCGCCACCGTGGAGGACACCTACCTGGGGCAGTGCGCCAACACCTACGACAACAAATGTATGCTCCTGGCCGCGCTGAAAGCCTTCCTGGCCCAGCTGGAGGCTGGGGACGTGCTGGCGGAGGACAGCGCCGGGGCGGAAATCGACCTGGAGGCTACACGGGCCTGGCTGCTGGAGCAGGGGACTGACGTGGCCGGCATGACCGACGAGGATATCCGCCGGGCCAACACCGGCAGCCATGTGTTCGCCCGGCTCTCCGGCACCATCCTGGACGCCATGGAGGATTTTCATATTTCGTTGAGTGTCAGGCAGTAAAAAACCGGGGATTTCTCCCCGGTTTTCCAGAACGGTTATTCCTGCCGCTTTTTGGGCTTGTACTGCTCATCGCCGCTCTCAATATACTTAATCAGGTTCACAATCTCCTGCGCCGTCCAGCCCGCGCTCTCCAGCGCTTCAATCAGACGATAATTTTCCTGCATGTTCATCCAGCTCACCTCCTTCCGCGTCGCGATCCATAGTTTCGTTGATTGCCCGGTTAATAAAGCTGTTTACAGACTCTCCGTGAGCCTCGGCGTGGGCTTGGACGATTTCTTTCCTGCCTTTGGGCATGGTGAGGTTTACGCGGTCATAAGCCTTGGCAATGTATTTGTTAATACTTGCCGCACTTGTCTTGCCTCCCAATATATCACCTCCTGGTTGTATTATAGCACATATGCCGTCCAGCCCGCGCTCTCCAGCGCTTCAATCAGCCGGTAATTTTCCTGCATGTTCATCCAGCTCACCTCCTTCCACATACTCCATAATGTCGCCGGGTTGGCAGTGGAGAACTTGACAAAAACTGTCCAACACATTGACCGGGATATGCTTTGCTGTGCCAGTACATATTGCGGATACAGTTGGTGGTCTTACGCCTGTTTTTTCAGATAGTTCTTTTTGGGTCATTTCGCGTAGAGCCAGCATGACCTTGACTCTGAATTTAATCATTCCATCACCTCCAGTTATATTATAAACGATTCTCGTATTTTTGCAATACTGGTTCCGTAAAAAATAGTTACAATATTTACGAAAAACGTATTGACAAATTACGAATATCGTAGTAATATAAAGACGTCAAGGGGGACAACCCCAAGACAAATAAAAAGTCCCGGTGGTAGGACACCGGGACAGAGAGGAGGCGAAACGCATGAAGTTCCAGAACAGGAAATGGAGCTACAAGGGTAAGACCTTTGAATCGCTCCACGAGGCGCTTCTGAGCGTCTGGCCCAAGTAAAGGCCACGGGGCCGGGGAAACCCGGCCCCACCAAAAACCAGCCTCCGGGGACAGTATACCATACATCCCGGAGGGAAATCAAGGAGGTTTTTCATGGAACAGCAAACATACAGAGAGCTGTTGGAACGGTTCCAGCGTCTGAGCCCCGAAGACAGGCATATTTTCCTTGACTTCATGCGGCTGCTTGTCAAGGAGCCTGACTTTCAGGCCGCAGTCCTGATGGAAACCCCTGCCGGGCAGGAATGTCCGGACTGGGAAACCACGAAACGCATTGTGTCCGAGTGGACAACTA
>JAAWCD010000025.1 GCA_022793095.1 Oscillospiraceae bacterium
AATAGCAGATGGACGAAGGGTTTTGTTGTCAGGCAAGGCAATTTTTCGCCGGAATCCTTGGTGGATTCCAAGAAAAATTGGCGTGGCATGACGGCAAAAAACGAGTTCAGATGCTGTTCAATGGTTGTGAATACAGCTTCTTAGTGGAGTCCACACCCTTTCGGGTGAAAAGAAGCAAAAAGAACGTTAAGCGGTTATTTTTTTCCCTTGGTTCTCCGCCGCTCGTCGTCCTCATAGGCTTTGATGATGCGCTGCACCATCACATGACGAACCACGTCCGCCTCGCCCAGCCGGCAGATGGCCACGCCTTCCACGTCCCGCAGCACCCGCATGGCCTCCTTCAGGCCGGACACCTTATCGGTGGGCAGGTCGATCTGGGTCACGTCGCCGGTGATGACGATTTTGGAGCCGAAGCCCAGCCGGGTCAGGAACATTTTCATCTGTTCCCTGCTGGTGTTCTGAGCCTCGTCCAGGATGATGAAGGAGTCGTCCAGGGTCCGGCCCCGCATGTAGGCCAGGGGTGCGACTTCGATGTTGCCCCGCTCCAGATACTTATTATAGGTCTCCGCGCCCAGCATGTCAAACAGGGCGTCGTACAGGGGCCGGAGGTAGGGGTCCACCTTGCTTTGCAGGTCGCCGGGCAGGAAGCCCAGCCGCTCCCCGGCCTCCACGGCGGGCCGGGTCAGGATAATGCGGTTGACCTCCTTGTCCCGGAAGGCGGCCACGGCGGCAGCTACAGCCAGATAAGTCTTTCCGGTGCCGGCGGGGCCGATGCCCAGCGTGACCACATTTTCCTTGATGGCGTCCACATAGGCTTTCTGGCCCACGGTCTTGGCCTTGATGGGCTTGCCCTTGGCGGTGACGCAGATGACATCCCTGGCCAGCTCGGTGATGCGGCTGTCCTGGCCGGTTTTCACCAGCTGAATAAGATAGCGGACGTTTTGTTCGTTGATCTGTTCACCCCTGGCGGACAGGGACATCAGGCCCTCAATGGCCTTGACGGCGTACATCACGTCCTCCGCGTCGCCGGAAATTTTCAGCTCGCCATCCCGGTTCACCACCTGGACGGAAAGCTCCAGCTCGATGATGCGGATGTTTTCGTCAAAGGAGCCGAAGATGTTGACGGCCTCCTCAATGCGCTCCATGCTGATGGTCTGTTCAATCAAATTGATACGCGCTCCTCTTTTTGTAAAATCATCGCTCAACTACCCTGCCAATCTGCTCCAGGCACTCAGCCTGGAAAGTAAGTGTCAGAAAGCCGTCCTCTGTCCTGGTGGAGGAGGAGCAGGCCAGCACCTGGCCGCCCTCGCCTATGGCGGCGTTGAGCCGCTCCGTCAGGGCGGCGGTAAGCTCCGCCTCCACCACCGCGGGGTCCGCTGCCCGCTCCACGGGGGTGTATTCAGAGCAGGTTTCTGTCTCCCAGGCCAGGGCCAGAGAAAGCCCGCTGGGCAGGGTGAGAAAATCGGTTGTGGTTATTTTATCATAGTTGGGGAATGAAATTCCACCCCTAATATAAAAATTCACCCGTTTTCCTCCCAGGCGGAGGGCGTGGCGGGTCACCGTCCGGCCGGTGTACTCTTTTTCGGTCACGGTGAGGGGGGCCCGCGCGGACAGGGTGCGCCAGGTGCGGGCCCAGATTTCCCCATTGGCCCGCAGCTCGTCGGTCCGAAGGACCTGATTGGGGTCGGTGGCTGAGAAGTAGTCCACCGTGCCGCTGATGAGGAGGTCCCCTGGCGCCACGGTGTCCCCCTCCTGAACCTTGACCGCGCCGCCGAAGTTGCGGATCTCTGTGATAAGACCGCCCTGTATGGCGTAGATGTCCGCAGGGCGGGACTCGTCCAGCAGCTCCGGCGGCTTCAGCCGCTCCCGAACCAGCACCTGGGCCCGGACGCCGCTGAGGTGGATGCTGACATAGGCCAATTCCTCCACGTCGGAGAGCACCAGGTTGGCAAGCTCCTGCTCACGGACCAGAGGGCCGTAGCTGCCCACGCCGAAGCCTCGGGACTGTAAGGCGGAGATGACCCGCTCGCTGGTGACGGTTTCGTTGCCGGAGACCTCAATGGCCAGAACGAACCGGGACAACACGCAGACAGCCAGGAGGGAGAGGGCCATTCCCAGCAGCAGCGCGTACCTGCGGCGAAACCGGGCCAGGAAGAAGGGCATGCCGCTGCGGGAGCACACAGTCACCGCGCAGAGGGCCCGCCCGCCCAGACGCCCGGCCTCTTTTGCGTCCTTTCGGGCCACGGACACCCGCAGCGTGTATTCGTCCAGCCATTCCACGCCCCAGAAGCCCACCCCGTTGGCCGCGCAGATGTTCAAAAAGCGTTCTGGGAAGGGGCCGGCCACTTCCAGACGCAGGGAGCCCCGCAGGGTGTTGACAACTGTTTCCAAGGTGTGTTCCTCCTGTCTCGGCTTTTTCTACTGATACATTTCTAAAGCGGCAGTTCCCGCTTGCCATGATGCAGGGCGGGGGCTTGCCCCCGCCGCAGCTTGTCGAAAAAGCGGGAATTTAAAATAGGGTGTCAAAACTGCCAGGGTTTTGAGTGGGGGGATAGTGTGAAAGGGGGGCGAAGCCCCCGCTTTCGCGTGCAGTCGCCCGCCCGCAGGCGACTGATTTCGTCAGAATGACGAAATCAGCTTCAGGCTGTCGACTTTTTCGACAGCCTGGGGCGGGGGCTTGCCCCCGCCGTTTTCCCGGCCGCCGTACCTCACTCCAATTCCACCCCTGTAATGGTCCCGGTAATCCGCAGCTCGCCCACGTTCATCGCCCGCAGCTGGAGCCCGCTGCCCCGGACCCGAAAAATCAGATCCCCGCCGCTGATGTGGATTTCCTCTTCTCCATAGGCCAGAATTCCCCGGTGATTCTCCATCCTCAGCTCATGCCGGCCGGTCAGCTCCACTCGGGGCAGCCCGGCGGCCAGATCTCCCGGCAGATCCAGCGCCTCTGCGGCCTTTTCCAGCCATTTCATATGCGGTTTTCGTTCCAACGCGGCCACCTCCCCTGAAAAATGTATGCGTCCCCGCTGCCTGACTTTCCTGTTTTCCAGGTATAAAATTTCCTGGGACAGGGAAAAACGACCAAAAGCCGCCCGGCCTGCGGGTTTGCCCGGAAACTCCCCCTCCGGAGGAGACCCTGGCCGGCCGGATTGGGAGCGGGAAAACGGTTTTTCGCCCGGCATCATGGAAAAAACCGCCTGTGATTTGTGCAAAAGAGCCGTAAAATCAGGGAACTGCCGGTATCTGATTCTGTATCTTTGTGGAATTTGCCGTTGACGGTCGAGGTCAAATTTGGTATGCTGTAAGCACCAACGTACAAGCGTATTTGTGGGGGGTAAGAAAATGGTCATCAAAGAGACTGTTGTGAACAATCAGGTCGGCTTGCACGCCAGGCCCGCCACCTTCTTCATCCAAAAGGCGAACGAGTATAAAAGCTCTGTCTGGGTGGAAAAGGATGATCGCAGAGTCAACGCCAAAAGCCTGCTGGGTGTTCTTTCCCTGGGGATCGTCAAGGGGACGAGCATCAGCCTGATCGCCGACGGCCCGGATGAAAATGAAGCGCTGGAAGGTCTGGCAGAGTTGATTTCCACCAACTTCTGCGAGTAAATTCCGCCAGTTCCACAACAAAAAGCGCCGCTATGCGGCGCTTTTTTTGTAACCAAGGAGGAATCCTGTTTGACGTTCGACGAATTGAAGGAGAAGGCCCACAGCCTGCCGCTGAAGCCAGGGGTCTACATCATGCAGGACAAGGCCAACACGGTCATTTACGTGGGCAAGGCCAAGGCGCTGAAAAACCGGGTGAGCCAGTACTTTCAGGACCAGTCCCGCCATACGGAGAAGACCCGTGCCATGGTCAGCCAGATTGACCACTTCGACGTCATCATCGCGGACTCGGAGTTTGAGGCCCTGGTGTTGGAGTGTTCCCTTATCAAGCGGCACCAGCCCAAGTACAACATTCTTCTCAAGGACAGCAAGGGGTATCCCTATATCTGCCTTGCGCTGAAGGAGGAGTACCCCCGGTTTTCTCTGGCCAGCCGGGCGGAGGAGGACGGCGCCCGCTACTTCGGCCCATACGGGAGCCGCGGCAATACGCAGAATATCATTGACGCCATCTGCGCGGCCCTGCGCCTGCCCACCTGCCGCAAGAAATTTCCCCGTGACATTGGAAAGGAACGGCCTTGTCTCAACCACCATATGGGAAACTGCGACGCCTGGTGCCGGGAGGACCGGACCGGCGAGGAGTACCAGGAGCGGATTAGCCAGGCGGTGCGGCTGCTTGAGGGCAAGTTTGACGAGGTGGGGGAGGAACTGCTGGGCGAGATGGAGCAGGCGGCGGAGGACCTCCGGTTTGAGAAGGCGGCGGAGCTCCGGGACCGGTACAAGGCCATTGAGCTTTTGAGCAAGCGGCAGAAGGTGGTAGCCTGCGCCATGGCGGACACAGATGTGGCCGGCTTCCACCGCGGGGAGGCCAAGAGCTGCTTTTCGGTGCTCCACTATGTGGATGGGGAGCTGGCGGCCAAGGACATGGAGCTGTTCGACACGCCCATGGAGGAGGAGGAAAATGAGATTGTCTCCTCTCTCATCAAGCAGTATTATGGAGGCCGGGGGAACCTGCCCCGTCAGATTCTGCTGCCCTGCGACATTGGGGACGAGGCGCCCATGATGCGGATGCTCTCTGAGGCGGCGGGCCGGAAGGTAACGATCATCACCCCCCAGCGGGGGGCCAAGATGGATCTCATCCGCCTGGCCAACACCAACGCGCGGGAAGAGGTGGAGCGGGCCACCACCCGTGAAGAGCGGCAGAACAAGCTGCTGGAGCTTTTGGGGAAGATGCTGGGCCTGCCGGAGCCGCCGGACCGAATGGAGTCCTACGATATTTCCAACACGGGGTCCTCGGACATTGTGGCCTCCATGGTCGTGTTTCAGGGCGGCAAGCCCCGGAAGCGGGACTACCGGCATTTTAAGATCAAGAACCAGGAGGGCCCGGACGATTATTCCGCCATGGACGAGGTTCTGACCCGCCGGTTTCAGCGGTATTTGGACGGGGACGAAAAATTTAACGTCTGTCCGGACATCCTGTTGATTGACGGCGGCGTGACCCATGCCAATGTGGCGGTGCGGGTGCTGGAGAAGCTGGGATTGTCCATTCCGGTCTTCGGCATGGTGAAGGACGGCCGGCACCGGACCCGCGCCCTGGTGACCCCGGAGGGCCGGGAGATTGGAATTCAGCAGAATCCGGCGATTTTCGCCTTGATTGGGCAAATCCAGGAGGAAACCCACCGGTTTGCCATTGAATTCCACCGGCTTCAGCGGTCGAAGAACAGCTATCATTCAGCGCTGGACGACATTCCCGGCGTGGGCAAGGCCCGCCGGGCCCAACTGCTGAAGCACTTTAAAAGCATCAAGAACATCCGGGCCGCGTCTCTGGCGGAGCTGGAAGAGGTTGTGCCCAAGAACACGGCCAAAGCCGTGTATGAATATTTCCGTTCGTTTCTTGAAAAAAAAGAACCAAAAGAACTTCAAACTGATTCTGCCGGGCATGATGTGTAAGCGCACAGGTCAACGTTCTTTTGCTTCTTTTTCGTTCAAGAAGAAGCAACAACAAACAGGAGGCGAGCGCATGCGGGTAATCACAGGAACGGCCCGGGGGCGGAAGCTCAAGGAGCTGACGGGTCTGGAGACCCGGCCCACCACTGACCGGGTGAAAGAGGGTCTGTTCAACATCATTCAGTTTGACATTGAGGGCCGGCGGGTACTGGATCTGTTCAGCGGCACCGGCCAGCTGGGGATTGAGTGCCTGTCCCGAGGGGCGGAGCGGGCTGTTTTCGTGGACCAGCGCAAGGACGCTGCCGCGCTGATTCGGGATAACTTGAAGACCACCGGCCTGGAGGCGCGGGCCGCTGTGGTTCAGGGGGACGCCATGGCCTATCTTTCCGCCTGCCAAGAGACCTTCCACATCATCCTTCTGGACCCGCCCTACGAGAGCGGGTTGATGAATCAGGCGTTGGAACGCATTGTAAGGTTTGACATCCTCTCTGGAAATGGTATAATAGTATGTGAAACCCCGGCGGGACAGGCCCTGCCTGAGCTGCCGGCTCCCTACCGGAAGGACCGGGAATACCGGTACGGAAAAATTATGCTCACCCTGTACCGGCGGGAGATAATATGATTTTTTGCTAGAATAGCGCACGCTTGAAAGATTTCTGGCAGAATCAGCTTGAAACTCTTTACCAGGCTTTCGTTCAAGAAAGCGTAAAAGACAACTATTCAGCTCCGAAAGGAAGATTATTTTATGGGAACTGCCATTTACCCCGGCAGCTTCGACCCGGTCACGCTGGGTCATCTGGACATTATCAAGCGGGCGGCCATTCAGTTCGAGCGGGTCATTGTCTGCGTCATGGTCAACTCGGAAAAGCGGGGCCTGTTCCGGCCTGAAGAGCGGGTAGAGCTCATCCGCCGGGTCACGGCGGACCTGGACAACGTAGAGGTGGACCAGGCCGGCATTCTGCTGTCCGATTATGCCAGAAACCGGGGCGCTACCGTGGTGGTTAAGGGCCTGCGGGAGATGTCGGACTTTGAAAAGGAGTTTCAGATGGCGCTTATCAACCGGAAGCTCAACCCGGAGCTGGATACCATGTTTTTGACGTCGAGGCAGAATTTTACTTATCTCAGCTCCAGCATTGTCAAGGAAATGGCGCTGTATCATGTGCCCTTGACGGACTTTGTCCCGGCGGAGATTGCAGACGAGGTGCAGGAGCGTGTGGACGCGGCGAGGAGGACCTGATTCAATGGCGAGCAATGTGGAAGAACTGTTGGACATGCTGTACGAACTGATCGACGAGGCCAAGGCAGTCCCACTGAGCAGCGACCGCTGTATGGTGGACCGGGACCGGGCCCTGGACCTGCTGGAGGACATCCGGTCCCAGTTTCCGGTGGAGCTGGCGGAGGCCAAGAAGCTGATGGCCAGCCGGAATGATTATATCGCCTCAGCCAAGCGGGAGGCGGACGCCATTCGGAAGCAGGCGGAGATGGAGGCCCAGCACAAGGTTTCGGAGAGCGAAATCCTGGCCCAGGTCAAGGCCAAGGCCCACGAAATGGTCCGCCAGGCGGAGGAGCGGAGCAGGGAGCTGCGCCGGGTGGCCAATGACTACTGTGAGGACGCCCTCAAGCGGACAGAGGAGGCGGTATCCGACGCCTATGACGAAATCAAGCAGTCCCACGCCAAATTCCGGGCGGTGGCCAACGTGTCCTCCCAGCCCTCCATGACTGGGTCGGGACGGGTTCCGGTGTACGATGCGGAGCAGGACCAGTAAATGGAGACTTGCTTTCTCGACAATCCCCTTTTTGCTTTTTCCCTTTTTTGTTGTACAAGCTGACAAAAATCGAACTTGAGCTGTTCGGGCACTTGCAATGGCTGGTTAAATCCAGTAAAATGGGGTACATTCCTCAGAGCTTGTTTGTTTTTGGAAAGCGGGGGTTATTGTGAGATCTTTTTTCCCGGCTGACAATGTATGCTGTTTCAACGGTCCCAGCGGTTCCTTTGCGCCCAAAATCAGTGTGTAAGCCCGAGCAGGTAACCCAGCCGTTACCTGCTCTTTCTGTTTTCTTTTCATCATTTTTGTGAAGGAGGCCCATCCAAAATGTCTAAAAAAGTTGCCGTAATCATGGGGTCTGATTCTGACTGGCCCACCGTCAAGGCCGCCTGTACCCAGCTTCAGGCCTTCGGCATCCCCTTCGAGACCCATATCATGAGCGCCCACCGCACTCCGGCTCAGACTGCGGAGTTTGCCCGGTCTGCCCGTCAGAACGGCTTCGGCGTCATCATCTGCGCCGCGGGCATGGCCGCCCATCTGGCGGGCGCCTTTGCCGCTAACACCACCCTGCCGGTCATCGGAATCCCCCTGAAGGGGGGCGCTGCGGACGGCCTGGACGCACTGCTGGCCACTGTGCAGATGCCCAGCGGCATCCCCGTGGCCACAGTGGCCCTGAACGGCGCGAAGAACGCGGCGGTGCTGGCCGCCCAAATCCTTGCGGTGTCTGACGGCGAGCTGGCCGAAGTCCTGGACCGGGCTCGGACGGAAATGGCGGAGCAGATTGCCGGTAAAGAGGCAAAATTGCAGGCAGAGCTGTAATTCCGAAAAGTAAATATACGAATTGTAATCGAAAGACCAGAAAGGAAGGATTCGCAATGCAGAAACTGGAGCAGCTTTATGAGGGAAAGGCCAAGAAGGTCTTCGCGACGGAGGACCCCAATGTGGTCATTGTGGACTATAAGGACGACGCCACCGCGTTTAACGGGGTGAAGAAGGGCACCATCACCGGCAAGGGAGTCATCAACAACAAGATGACCAACCACCTGATGCAAAAGCTGGAGGCCGCCGGAATTCCCACCCATTTTGTGGAGCAGCTCTCCGACCGGGAGACCGCGGTGAAGAAGGTGAGCATCGTTCCCCTGGAGGTCATCATCCGCAACATCTCCGCCGGCTCCTTCGCCAAGCGCTACGGCGTGGAGGAAGGCATCCTCTTCGACGCGCCCACCATTGAGTTTTCCTATAAGAACGATGACTTGGGCGACCCTCTCATCAATGATTATCACGCCCTGGCCTTGAAGCTGGCCACGCAGGAGGAGATTGACCTCATCAAGAAGTACGCCTTTGCGGTCAACGACTTTTTGAAAACCTTCATGAAGGGCATCGGCATTGACCTGGTGGACTTCAAGCTGGAGTTTGGCAAGACGGCGGACGGAACCATTGTGCTGGCCGACGAGATCAGCCCTGACACCTGCCGTCTGTGGGACGAGAAGACCCATGAGAAGCTGGACAAGGACCGGTTCCGCCGGGATCTGGGCAATGTGGAGGACGCCTATGAGGAGGTCATGCGGCGTCTGATGGGCGAACAGGGCTGAGCCCTGAAGCGGATGGGGCCGCCGGCGCTGCCGCTGGCAGGAGGCGGAGTCCTTATCCGGCGATTGAGAAAAATGGAGGATCGATAATTTGGGCGGTTTTTTTGGTGCGATCTCCAAGCGGGATTGCGTGCTTGACCTTTTTTTCGGCGTGGACTACCACTCCCACCTTGGCACCCGCCGGGGCGGCATGATTGTTTACGATCACGAGTCCGGGTTCCAACGTCAGATACACAACATTGAGAACACCCCCTTCCGGACCAAGTTTGAGAAGGACTTGGCTGGCTTTCGGGGCCACAGCGGCATCGGCTGCATCAGCGACACCGACCCCCAGCCCCTGCTGGTCCGGTCTCACCTGGGGCTGTTCGCCATTACCACTGTGGGCATCATCAACAACACGGAGGAGCTGGTTCGATCCTGCTTCTCTGACCACGGACACCAGTTCATGGCCATGAGCTCGGGCAAAATCAACTCAACCGAGCTGACAGCGGCGCTCATCAGTCAGAAGGAGGACCTGGTTTCCGGTATCCGGTACGCCCAGGAGATGATTGACGGCTCCGCCACCATTCTGATTCTGACCGCGGACAGCATCATCGCTGCCCGGGACCGGCTGGGCCGCCTGCCTGTGCTGGTGGGGAAGGACCAGGACGGATATTGCGTCTCCTTCGAGTCCTTCGCCTACCACAAGCTGGGCTATGACGACGCCTATGAGCTAGGCCCCCGTGAGATTGTCAAAATCACCGCTGAGGGCTGCGAGTCCCTGTCTCCAGCTGGAGAGGAAATGCGGATCTGCGCTTTTCTCTGGACCTACTACGGCTACCCCAACTCCAATTACGAGGGGGTCAATGTGGAGGTCATGCGCTACCGGAACGGCGAAATCATGGCGGAGGCTGACCGGGAGCGGGGGCTGGCTCAGGACGTGGACTTTGTGGCGGGGGTGCCGGACTCCGGCGTGCCCCATGCCATCGGCTACGCCAACCGGAGCGGGAAGCCCTTTGCCCGGCCCTTTGTCAAATATACCCCCACCTGGCCCCGGAGCTTCATGCCGGACAACCAGAAGGTCCGCAACCAGGTGGCCAAGATGAAGCAGATTCCCGTGCCCGAGCTGATTCAGGGCAAGCGGCTGCTCTTTGTGGACGACTCCATTGTCCGGGGGACTCAGCTGCGGGGAACCGTGGAGTTTCTGTACGGCAGCGGGGCCAAGGAAGTCCATATGCGTTCCGCCTGCCCGCCCATCATGTACGGCTGCAAGTATCTGAACTTTTCCAGCAGTAATTCCGATCTGGAGCTGATTGCCCGCCGGACCATACAGGAGCTGGAGGGAAACAGCGGGGAAGCGCATTTGGAGGAGTACGCCGACGCCTCTACCGAGCGGGGCCAGTGTATGCTGAAATCCATCTGTGGAAAATTCGGCTTCCACTCCCTGGGCTATCAGTCTCTGGACGGTCTCATTCAAGCCATTGGTATTGCCCCCTCTAAAATCTGCACCTACTGCTGGAACGGAAAGGAATAGCGTCTCCCGGTGATAGGAAAACTTCAGAGGAAAGAGAGGTTCAGTTATGGTTGATTCAAGATGCGGCATCCTGTGCGGGGAATGCGGCTATCGGGAGCGGATGGGCTGTGCTGGCTGTACTCAGATCCAAAAACCTTTTTGGGGCGGCAGCTGTCCTGTGAAATTGTGCTGTGAAGAAAAAAGGCACACTCATTGCGGCCAGTGCGAGGGGTTCCCCTGTGAGCGGCTCAAGCAGTTCGCCTATGACGGGGCCCAGGGGGACGGAGGCAAGCGGATTGAACAGTGCAGATATTGGAAGGAGACAAACGCATGAACCATTCTCATTCAGACGCCTACGCCGCTGCCGGCGTGGATATTGAGGCCGGCTACAAAGGGGTTCAGCTCATGAAGGAGCACGTGGCCCGGACCATGATTCCCGGTGTGGTCAGCGGCATCGGCGGCTTTGGCGGCCTGTTCGCCCCGAACCTGTCCGGGATGGAGGAGCCGGTGCTGGTCTCCGGCACGGACGGGGTGGGCACCAAGATTCGCCTTGCCCAGCTTCTGGACCGCCATGACACCATCGGCATTGACTGTGTGGCCATGTGCGTCAACGACGTGATCTGCTGCGGCGCGCGGCCGCTGTTTTTCCTGGACTACATCGCCATTGGCAAAAACGAGCCGGAGAAGGTGGCGTCTATTGTCTCCGGCGTGGCGGAGGGCTGCGTCCAGGCGGGCTGCGCCCTCATCGGCGGTGAGACTGCCGAGCATCCCGGCCTCATGGCCACGGAGGACTACGACCTGGCCGGGTTCACCGTGGGCGTTGTGGATCAGGCGAAGATCATCGACAGCGCCAAGGTCCGGGAGGGCGACGTTCTGATCGGCCTGACCTCCACCGGCATCCACTCCAACGGGTTCTCCCTGGTACGCAAGGTCTTTGACATTGAGCACGCCGATCTGAATACCCCCATGGACGAGCTGGGGGGCAAATCCCTGGGCGAGGTTCTGCTGACGCCCACTAAAATTTATGTCAAATCCGTTTTGGCCCTGCTGGACGGCGGCGTGGACCTCCGCGGCGCAAGCCATATCACGGGCGGCGGCTTCTTTGAGAACATCCCTCGAATGCTGCCCGAGGGTCTTTCCGCGAAGATTTTCCGGAGCGCGATTCCCAAACAGCCCATTTTCAGCCTGCTTCAGGAGCGGGGCGGGATTCCCGAGCGGGATATGTACAACACCTTCAACATGGGCCTGGGGATGGTGCTGGCGGTTCCCGCCGAAGAGGAGCAAAAGGCGTTGGACCTGCTCACGGCAGCGGGCGAGGAGGCCGTCTGTGTGGGCCAGGTGGTCCGCGGGAACTTCCAGGTGATGCTGGAACGATGAGCAAAAAACGAATTGCGGTCCTGGTCTCCGGCGGCGGCACGAATTTGCAGGCCCTGATTGACGCCCAGAGCCGGGGGGAGCTTGTCAACGGCGAGCTTGGGGCAGTGATTGCCTCCAACCCGGATGCCTATGCGCTGGAGCGGGCGAAGCGGGCGGGCATTCCCGGCTATGTGGTGGCGCGGAAGTCCTACGGATCCAGCCGGGAGATGACGCGGGCCCTGGTAGAGCGCCTGCGGGAGCTGTCCATCGACCTGGTGGTGCTGGCGGGCTTTATGACCATCCTCACAGAGGAGATGGTTCAGGCGTACCCCAACGCCATCATTAATGTCCACCCGGCGCTGATTCCCTCCTTCTGCGGCGCGGGGTACTACGGGCTCCACGTCCACGAAAGGGCGCTGGAATACGGGGTGAAGGTGTCCGGGGCCACGGTGCATTTTGTCAACGAGGAGCCGGACGGCGGCCCGATTATCCTGCAAAGGGCGGTGGAGATTCTGGAGGGGGACACGCCGGAGGCCCTTCAGCGCCGCATTATGGAACAGGCGGAATGGAAGCTGCTGCCGCAGGCGGTGTCCCTGTTCTGCCAGGACCGGCTGCGGGTGGAAGGCCGCACGGTCCGAATTTTAGAAGCGTAACAGGAGGCTGCTATGAAGCGGATTGATTTAAACGAATACCTTTCCCAACGGCCCTATCCCGGCCGGGGCATTGTCCTGGGCCGGAGTGAGGACAGCAAATATGCTGTCATTGCCTATTTTATCATGGGCCGAAGCGAAAACAGCCGCAACCGGGTTTTTGAGGAGACGGAGGACGGCATCCGCACGCGGGCCTTTGACGAGTCCAAAATGACGGACCCGTCCCTCATTATTTACCATCCGGTGCGGGTAATGGACAACGGCATCACCATTGTCACCAACGGCGACCAGACCGACACCATTCGAGACAACATTCTGGCGGGCCACTGCTACCGGCACGCTCTGAACACCCGGGAATTTGAGCCGGACGGACCCAATTACACCCCCCGGATTTCCGGCATTGTCAAGCCCAACGGGAGCTATGACCTGTCCATCCTCAAGAGCATGGACGGCGACCCGGCCTGCTGCTGCCGGTATTTTTACGAGTATGACAAGCCCCTGGCCGGTGTGGGCCATTTCATCCACACCTATCAGGAAGACGGAACGCCCCTGCCCTCCTTTGAGGGAGAGCCCCGCCGGGTGGCGGTGGCCGCGCCCAGCGCCCGTGCCTGGGCCGATGAAATCTGGGCTAATCTAAACGAAGAGAATAAGGTATCTCTGTTTGTGCGGTATATCGACATGGAAACCGGCAAAGCCGACACAGTGATTGTCAACAAGCACGCGTAAAAGCCAGTTAACGTTCTTTCGCTTCCTTTCTTTCAAGAAAGGAAGAAAAAAGAAAGGAGTACAAGATGACCGAACTGGAACTGAAATACGGCTGCAACCCCAACCAGAAGCCCGCCCGCATCTTCATGAAGGGGGACGCCGGGCTGCCCCTGAAGGTGCTCAACGGAAAGCCGGGCTATATCAACTTTATGGACGCCCTCAACTCCTGGCAGCTGGTCAAGGCCCTGAAAAAGGCCACGGGCCTGCCTTCCGCCGCGTCTTTCAAGCACGTCTCTCCCGCCGGAGCCGCCATCGGTACGCCTTTGACCGACGTGGAGCGTCAGATTTACTTTGCCGGCGGGTTTGACACCTCTCCCATCGCCTGCGCCTATATCAAGGCCCGGGGCGCGGACCGGCTGTGCTCCTATGGCGACTGGGCGGCCCTGTCCGACGTCTGCGACGAGGCCACCGCCCGCTACCTGGCCATGGAGGTGTCTGACGGCGTCATTGCCCCCGGCTACACGGACGAGGCCCTGGCCATTCTCAAAACCAAGAAAAAGGGCGGTTACAACGTGGTGGAAATCGACCCTGATTACACCCCCGCGCCCATTGAGCGGCGGAGCATCTTCGGCATTGTCTTTGAGCAGGGCTATAACGATTACGAGATCAGCGAGGAGCAGCTCTCCAACATTGTCACCGCCAGCAAGGACCTGCCCCAGGAGGCCAGGCACGACCTGATGCTGGCCCTCATCACCCTGAAATACACCCAGTCCAACTCTGTCTGCTACACCAAGAACGGCCAGACCATCGGCGTGGGCGCGGGCCAGCAGAGCCGCATCCACTGCACCCGGCTTGCGGGCAATAAGGCCAATAACTGGTGGCTGCGCCAGCACCCCAAGGTCCTGGGCCTCCAGTTCGTGGACAACATCCGCCGTCCCAACCGGGACAACGCCATTGATGTCTACATCTCCGACGAGTACGAGGACGTGCTGGCCGGGGGCGTGTGGCAGGAGACCTTCCAGGTCAAGCCCGAGGTGCTGACGGAGGCGGAGAAAAAGGAGTGGATTTCCAAGCTCTCCGGCGTCTCCCTTGGCTCCGACGCCTTCTTCCCCTTTGGGGACAACGTGGAGCGGGCCCGCAAGTCCGGCGTTCAGTATATCGCCGAGCCGGGCGGCTCCATCCGGGACGACAACGTGATTGCCGCCTGTGACAAGTACGGCATCACCATGGCCTTTACCGGCATGCGGCTGTTCCACCATTGAGCGCGCTCCATTCCAGGCCAAGCCTGAACGCCTCCCAGCTCAAGTATCTGGCGGCAGCGCTGATGGTGGTGGACCATTGGAACATGCTGTTCCAGCCCCTGGCGGGCCTCTACTGGGACCATCCGGTGCTGTCCAACGTCTTTTACTTCATTGGCCGGACGGTCTTTCCCATCTTCGCCTTTTTCATGGCGGAGGGCTGCCGGCACACCCATAACCGGAAAGGGTACCTCATCCGGCTGGGGGTTTTCGGCGGCGTGACAGAGCTGCCCTTTCTGCTGGGGCTGCTGAGCGGCAGCGGCAGCGTGATTGCCACGTTCTTTCTGGCGGCGGCGGGCATTTTCGCCTTTGAGGCCCTGCGGGAACGGTATCCGCTGCTGATTGCGCTGATACCCTTGTCCGCGTTCGCTCTGCTGGCGCAGATTGCCCCCACGGATTACGGCTTTTGGGGCGTTATCACGGTGGCGGCGGTCTACTTTATGGGCGAGGACCGGCGGCGGCAGCTGGCCGCGCTGGCCCTGTGCATGGGGGCGGTCTATCTGCTGCCCACCTGGGGAACCCTGCGGTTCCCCTCGGCGGTGCAGTGGATTGCCGCCGGGTGCGCCTGCCTGTCTGTGCTGGGGCTGGCAGCGTGCTATAACGGAGAGCGGGGCAAGGGGAGCAAGTGGTTTTTCTACTGGTTCTATCCCCTGCACCTGATTGTGCTGGGCGGGCTGGCGATGGTACTGTGACGCGCTGAGTGGGTGCGGTGGAGACCTGCGGCACAGCGGGGGCATTTGAGGGCAGCGCACTTCTTGGAACGCATCGCACTATCGCCAGTTTAAAGTTCTTTTTGCTTCTTTTCACCCGAAAGGGTGTGGACTCCACTAAGATTTTGCTTCGCAAAATCAAGTGTCGTTCAATCTTTCAAGAAAAAGAAGGAACAACCCGTAAAGGAGGAAATCCCATGAAAGTGTTAGTGGCCGGCGGCGGCGGGCGGGAGCACGCCATTTGCTGGAAGCTTGCCCAAAGCCCCAAGGTGACGGAGCTGTACTGCGCGCCCGGCAACGGCGGCATTGCCCAGGTGGCCAAGTGTGTGCCCATCACCGCCACCGACGTGGACGCCATGACGGCCTGGGCCAAGGAAAACGCCGTGGACTTTGTAATGGTCGCGCCGGACGACCCGCTGGCCCTGGGCATGGTGGACGCCATGGAGGCGGCTGGCATCCGGGCTTTCGGCCCCCGCAAAAACGCGGCTGTCATTGAGGCCAGCAAGGCCTTTTCCAAAGAGCTGATGAAAAAATACCACATCCCCACCGCCCGATACGAGACCTTCACCGAACTGAGCGCGGCGGTGTCCTACATCCAGGCCCAGGGCGCGCCCATCGTGGTCAAGGCGGACGGTCTGGCCCTTGGCAAAGGGGTCGTGGTGGCCCAAACGGTGGAAGAGGCCGTGGAAGCGGCTCGGGAGATGATGGAGGACAAAAAATTCGGCGAATCCGGATCCAAGGTGGTCATTGAGGAGTGCATGACCGGCCCGGAAGTGACGGTGCTGGCCTTTGCCGACGGGGAGCATCTGGCGCCCATGACCTCCTCGCAGGACCACAAGCGGGCCTATGACGGCAACCAGGGCCCAAACACCGGCGGCATGGGGGCGATTTCGCCCTCGCCCAACTACACGCCGGAGATCGCGGACCGGTGCGTCCGGGAAATTTTCGAGCCCACCATGGCGGCGCTGAAGGCGGAGGGGCGGCCCTTCAAGGGGGTTATTTACTTCGGGCTGATGCTGACGCCGGACGGACCGAAGGTGGTGGAGTACAACGCCCGCTTCGGGGACCCGGAGTGTCAGGTGGTGCTGTCGCTGCTGGACACGGACCTGCTGGACATTCTGGAAGCCTGTGTGGACGGCACGCTGGATAAGCTGGAAATTCATTGGAAGGAACAAGCGGCCTGCTGTCTGGTGCTGGCCTCCGGGGGTTATCCGCTGAGCTACAAGAAGGGCTATCCCATCTCCGGGCTGGAGGAAGCGGGCCGGACGGCGGTGGTGTTCCACGCCGGAACGGCGGAGCAGGACGGTCAGATTGTCACCGCGGGCGGCCGGGTGCTGGGGGTCACTGCCCTGGGCGGCACCCTGGACGAGGCCATTGACAACGCCTACGCCGCCGCCAAGCCCATCTCCTTCACCGGCATGCACTTCCGCACCGACATCGGCCGCACTACTTTCTTTTGAAAAAGAAAGTAGCAAAGAAAACTTCAAACGCTAACCCAAGGGATGGGTGGAAATTTGGACGCGGATGCGTTGGAAGAAATGTGATACAGCTACCCAGGGCGGGGGGCTTGTCCCCCCGCCCTGTTGTTTTAGCAGAAATTAAAAAAGAAGAAAAGCTTGAGGAGCCGCCGGTTAAATCACCGGCATCCAACCCGCGCGGGACCTGGCGATGACTGGAAAATACGAGACCGGAGCAGTGCGTACCGCTATTGACAAAAAGGCTGTTTGCGAGGACTTTTTCCTCTCGCCGGATGGAAGAGGCGTCTTGACAAAATAGAACGAACATGCGATAATCTTATGGAACGAACGTTCTGTAAGATTGTCTCATATTTCTTTTTTGAGGGAGCGCGGAGCATGGAATTGATGGATAAGCTGACCATTTTGGCGGACGCGGCGAAATACGACGCGGCCTGCACCTCCAGCGGGCTGGACCGGAAGGGAAGAGGGCGAATTGGCTCTACCATGGCCTGCGGCTGCTGCCACACCTTTTCCGCGGACGGCCGGTGCGTCACCCTGCTGAAGGTGCTGTACACCAACGCCTGCGCCTATGACTGCCAATACTGCGTCAACCGCCGGTCCAACGACGTGCCTCGGGCGGCCTTCACGCCGAAGGAGCTGGCGGAGCTGACCATCCAGTTTTACCGCCGGAATTATATTGAGGGGCTGTTTCTCTCCTCCGCGGTGATGAAAAATCCGGACCACACCACGGAGCGGATGATCGAGGCCCTGCGGATTCTCCGGGAGGATTACGGCTTTGGCGGCTACATCCACGCCAAGGCGATTCCCGGCGCGGACCCGCTGCTCACCTACCGGTTGGGCCTGCTGGCCGACCGGATGAGCGTGAATATTGAGCTGCCCTCGGAGCAGAGCCTGTCCCTGCTGGCCCCGGACAAGAAAAAGAAGGCCATTCTGGCCCCCATGAAGCAGATTCGGGAGAATATTCTGGAAAGCAAGCAGGCACTGGTTAAATACAGGCACGCGCCCCGGTTTGCCCCGGCGGGCCAGTCCACACAGATGATTATTGGAGCCACGCCGGAGACGGACCGGCACATCCTCCATTTGACCGAGAGCCTGTATCAGAAATACCGTCTCAAGCGGGTCTTTTACTCCGCCTATGTGCCGGTGTCCTCCTCCACGCTGCTGCCCGCGCCGGAGGGGTTCAAGCCTCCCCTGCTGCGGGAGCACCGGCTTTACCAGGCGGACTGGCTGCTGCGGTACTACCATTTCAAGGCGGAGGAGCTGCTGGACGAGCAGAACCCCAATTTTGACCCCAGAGTGGACCCGAAATGCTCCTGGGCCCTCCAGCATATGGACTTTTTCCCGGTGGAGGTCAACCGGGCTGACTATGAAACTCTGCTGCGGGTGCCAGGGGTGGGAGTCACCTCCGCGCGGCGGATTCTGGAGGTCCGAAGGTGGCACAGCCTGGATTTCTCCGGATTGAAAAAGCTGGGTGTGGTCCTCAAACGGGCTCAATTCTTCCTCACCTGCTCGGGAAAAATGGCGGAGGGCCTGCGGATTAACTCCGACGGGGTTTTACGCCATTTGGTGGCCCTGGAGCGGCCGGCGTTGGCCGGCCCGGAGCCGGAACAGCTGTCCCTATTCTGAAAAAGCTTGAAGTTCTTTTCGCTTCTTTTTTTGCATACACATCAATTTTGTGCTGCTCTTGTCAAAAAAGTGCTCTTTTCCGCTTTTGAGGTCTGCTGAACCGGATCGAAATCCGAACAGTTTGCCCATAAATGACGGGCAAATCCGCTGTTTTATGGAGTCTGCCCGCTGGCCTCCCAATCCCGCGGCCAAGCGCTTCTGCCGGATGCTTTTTTCGTTCCGAATAACCGGTGAAAAATAAACATTTCCCATGGAGCGGAATTTCTGGTATAGTTATATTATCATTAAAACATCGTAAGGAGGCCCCGCATCATGACGGAACGTGAAAATGCCCTGCTCGCTATCCAGCACCAGGAACCGGAATGGGTTCCCGCCCTGTTCGACTGTACCTATAACTGCGGCGATGTCATCAATGACCGGCCCATCTTCGAGGATGGGGTGGACTGCTTTGGCATCCACTGGGTCCGCAGCGGTCCAGAAACCAATTTCATCACCCACGTGGACCCCGCCCGCCGGTCATTTCCGACCCGCTCAAATGGCGGGAGCAGGTGGACTTTCCCAATTTGGACAAATTTGACTGGGAGACTGCCGCAGCCGCCATTACGCCGGAAATCCGGCGGGAGAAACTCATCTATTACATCATGGGCCTGGGTATTTTTGAACGGACCCACACCTTGATGAACTTTGAAGACGCCCTCTGCGCCTACCTGGAGGAGCCGGAGGCTATGTATGAGCTCTGCGGCGCCTTGGCAGACCACAAAATTGAGTTGGTCAACCACATCGCCCACTATCTCAAGCCAGACGCTATTAACTATCACGACGACTGGGCCATGCAGACCGGGCCTTTCCTGCCTAAGCACGTGTGGGAGGAAATCATAAAACCCCACACTCAGCGGGTCTACGACACCATCAAGGGCCACGGCATCCACCTCATTCACCACTCCTGCGGCAAAATCGAAAGCTATCTCCCCGATATGCTGGACATGGGCATCGAGGGCTGGAACTCCTGTCAGGACTGCAACGACCTGGCGGGAATAAAAGCAAAGTACGGGGACCGGCTGGTGTTCTGGGCCGCACTGGACGACCAGAACGTGCTGGGCCAGAAGGGCACTACCGACGGGATGCTCAGGGCCGAGGCTGTTCGGAAAACCGATATGCTGGCCAGCGGCGGCGGGTGGATCTGCGGACCAAACGCTTACGTCTCCTTTGACTTTGACCAGGACCGGAGGTGCGACGCCTTCGTCAAAGAGTACTCCAAAGCCTTTTACGCAGGACACAAAAAGTAGCTGAGGAGAAAGCAAACCACCGGCAATGGAACTGCGTCAAGAAACTTCATGCGGGATATGTCCCCACGAGGTTTTCCTGCCGTTCCATTGCCGGTGGTTCCTTAAGAGCCTGTTTAAAATCCCCCGGCCCCCTGGAGATATTAAACAGGCTTTAAGAGCTGTGAGCGCAGGTTCTGAATTCTTATCAGGGCTGCCAGGTGGTGTAGCCGTAGAACATGACGGCGATGCTCACAATCAGAAGGCCGTTCCCTACATTGGCGGCTATGGGATCCAGGCTCAGACAGGCCATAAAGGACCCAATTGCCATTAGAAGCGTGCCGGTGCCGGCGGCAAGCTTATAGCGGGTCAGATTTTTCGTCTCTTTTCCTTGTTCACTCATGCTGCATGCTCCTCCTCGGACAGATTCACCTTTGTTTTGGTGGCCTTCATCAGAATGGTATGGAACAGCGCGCCCAGAACAATGCCGGTAAAGGGCGCGGGGATGTTTTCAATGACGCCGGGCGCCCACGCGGTCAGGGCGAACACAATGGCTACGCTGATGCCCCAGCTGATCCAGGGAATGGGATTCCACGCGGTAAATTTGCTCTGGTCCAATGGGGCGTATCTGCCCCGGTTGACAATGAAGTAATCCGCCAGAATGATGCCGGCCAGCGGCGGAATCACGTTGCCCAGAGCGTTTAGGAAGGTGTAGTAGAAATCCGCCTCGTGAGGCTTCAGAAGCGTGGCCAGAGAGGAGATGCCGATGAGAATGAGCATCATCTTGGTCCGGCCAATCTGGAAGGAGTTGGCCAGGTTCAGACTGGTGGAATAGAGGTTGGCCGCGTTGGTGGTGAAGATGTTGGTGGTCATCAGAATGAGAGAGGGAACCACCAGGCCAAAGCCCAGCAGAATCACCGTCAGGTCATACTCGTTCATGGCGATGGTGGCAATGGCGCCGCAGATCAGCATCAGGATGTTGCCGCCCAGCAGTCCGGTCAGAGACGCGGCGATGGCCGTCTTGGTGGACTTGGCATACCGCATGATGTCCGGCAGACAGGTGGCGGTGGACAGAATCCAGGCCCCGATGACCACCGTGATGCCAGCGGCCAGGGAGATGGGCGCGGAAGGCCGGTAGCCAAGCAGAGCTTCCATGGAGCCCATGACCCCCACCGAACGGATGGTGGTGGCGACAGTGAGGAAAATGATGGCCGGGATCGCCACATAGCCCAGAATGGTGATGGCCTTCACGCCGTAAAAGGCGAAAATGCCCATCAGCGCGGCGCTGACGATCATGCAGATGGCCTCGCCAATCTCGCCGAACTGAAAGACGCTGGCGACAAAGTGACCGTAGGAGGCGGACTGAATGGTGTACCAGCCCACGTTGACAATGGGGACAAACAGGGAGGCCACCTTGGAGCCTGAGGACCCGAAGCTGTACCGGGTCAGCAGGGCAAAGGTCAGGCCCGTGCGGCTGGCGATGACACTGACCGCAATGGCAATGGCGCACAGGAAAACGTTGCCCACCAGGCTGACCAGGATGATCTCCTGAAAGCTCAGGCCCAAGGCCAGGGTGCCGCCAGCCATGAGGCTGATGATGGCAAAGATGAAACCGGTCCAAATGATGGTGAGGCTGACATAAGATTTGCGTTCGCTCTCCGGGACAGCACAGCGGGAAAATTCGCTGTCCGTCTGGACAGCCTGGGACGCCGATTGTTCCTTCATGGCAGGAACCTCCTTCTTTGTTACGGTTTCAGCAGCCGGCCGCTTGCAATCAGCCGGCTGGCAGCGGACCACAAAGTCTCCCCTCCCCGGCAGAGGCGCTCAGCGGTCTTTCCGGAACCCTCCGGGCGGCTTGTGCACAAGCCGCAGCAGTCTGCTGCCTTACAGTTTGCATAGCTGCATCCTGTGATTTGCCGAAACCTTTTGGTGAATTTACTATAGCATCTTCATCGAGAAAAATCAACTTAATTTTTAGTGCAAATAAAAATTTTTTAGCATACAAACCATAAAATCTATCGGAAACTTCCTTTTTAAACCTGATTTTGGGTTATGCAGAGAGGAAATTTTGGAACATTGAGCAGAAAAAGCTTGAACTTCCGAAAAAAACAGATATAATCGTTGTACTCTAATTTTAGATTAGGAGTGTGAACAGCATGAGCTTTGTAGAGATTACGTTCCTTTTTGCCTTATGCTGCACCGCGGTCATGGCCCTTGCGCTGTCGCCCCGGGTGGTGAGGGGAACAGGCACGGAGCGGAAGCAGCTGCTTTCTTCCGCCGTTCCTATGACAGCTGTGCTGCTGCTGCGCTATGGCGGCGAATGGGTGCTGTCTCTGAACGGCATGGGCTGGCGCTGCACGCCTGGAAATGTAATGAGCATGCTTGGAATTGCTCTGCTGGCGGTCACAGTGTGGCGCTGGATGAA
This sequence comes from Oscillospiraceae bacterium, assembly GCA_022793095.1. GTDB lineage: Bacteria > Bacillota > Clostridia > Oscillospirales > Oscillospiraceae > JAAWCD01. Next base: position 21,902 of record JAAWCD010000025.1, read on the forward strand.
AGGGCTGAACCTGAAAAATCTGTGGGAGGTCCTGCTATACCTGTGCGGCGCGGCGGCGCTGTGTGCGGTGTGCGTAGGCGCGTTTACCTTCTCCCTTGATGTGTGGCGGGATGAGGTGGTGGTCCGGGATGGGCAGACCATGGTGAAAGCGAGCAACCGGAACGGCGGCAGCGGGGAGGTCCGGTGCTTCGTCCCCATCAACGGACTGGTTCGCGGTGAGGAATTGGATTTTGATTGGTACGGGTAATAGGAACGGGGCCGCTTCCTGACGGAAGCGGCCCCGTTCCTATTGGCTGAAAAAAGGCTCCATTTTGATTTTGGGGAACAGCTGCTGGGAGATCCCCACAAACCGGCCGGTGAGCAGCACGGACGCAATGGAGCTGACGCCTACGCTGGCCAGGGAGTGGGTGGAAATCAAGTTGACGGCAACAGCCACCGCCACATAAAGGGCGTCCGCAATCATTTTGACATTGGACAGCTTCCTGTCATAAATCCGGCTGATGACGTTGTTCAGC
>JAAWCD010000026.1 GCA_022793095.1 Oscillospiraceae bacterium
GAGGAAGCGGCCGTGAAGAAGGCCGCAGAAGAGGAAGCCGCCCAGAAGGCCGCGGAAGAGGAGGCTGCCGTAAAGGCCGCTGAGGAAGCGGCCGTGAAGAAGGCCGCAGAAGAGGAAGCCGCCCAGAAGGCCGCGGAAGAGGAGGCTGCCGTAAAGGCCGCTGAGGAAGCGCCCGCAGTGGAGGAGCCAGCCAAAAAGCCAGCCCGCAAGGCCGCCGCGAAGAAGGGCTCGACAGCCAAGAAGCCCGGGACCAAAAAGTCCAGCGCTAAGGAGAAAGAATCCAAACCAAAGACAGGTAAAGCCTAATCCATTTCCTGCGAGCTGCGGCGCAGGCCCCCGCTTTTCGGGGGCCTGTCCTTTTCTCGAAATCGGTTCCGGTATCGAAATCGAGTCATTTTGATTGACACCATCTTATATTCTTGTTAAAATGATGAAAGTAGTGCTGTACCGTTTTGTGACGGGGCGGTGTGCCCACATCATTTCATATGCGACTGGAGGACTTACATTTATGCACAAGTATACAAAAAAAGAGCTGCGCGACCTGATTGAGGGAAAATTGCGCCGCAATTTCGGCCTCAAATCTTCGGAGGCCAACAAATTTCATATGTTCAAGTCCTGTGCCATGGTTCTGCGGGATATCATGTCCGCCAACCGAATTGCGGTGCGGAAGACCACAGACCAGGAGGAGCGCCAGGTTCATTACCTCTCTCTGGAGTTCCTGATGGGCCGCTCTTTGGAGAAAAACGCCTTTAATATGGAGCTGCTGGAGCCCTTGAAGGGCGCGGTGGCGGACCTGGGCTTTAACCTGTCCGACCTGTTTGAGGTGGAGCCGGACGCGGGCCTGGGCAACGGCGGCCTGGGCCGTCTGGCCGCCTGCTATCTGGAGGCCATGACCACCCTGGAGATTCCCGCCACAGGCTACTCTATCTGCTATGAGCTGGGCATCTTCAAGCAGAAGATCGTGGACGGCGAGCAGTTGGAGCTGCCCGACAACTGGCTGGAGGTGGGCGATTCCTGGCTGCTGACCAAGCAGGCCGAGGTGGAGGAGGTCCGCTTTGGCGGCACTGTTGAAGGCTACTGGGAAGACGGCGTTCACAAGATCCATCAGAAGGACTTTACTTCTGTGCTGGCGGTGCCCCGGGACATGGCCATTGCCGGCTACAAGACGGAGCATGTCAACCTGCTTCGGCTGTGGGAGGCCAAGGCGCCCATCGCTGCTGACACCATGAACTATTACTCCTCTGGCGAATACCTCAAGGCTGTGGAACAGAAGACCATGGCGGAGGTTATCTCTAAGGTGCTCTACCCGGCCGACAACCACTATGAGGGCAAGTCCCTGCGGCTCAAGCAGCAGTATTTCTTTGTTTCCGCCACAGTGCAGAATATCATGCGTAAGCACAAGAACCAGTATGGCACCCTGCGGAACTTCCACGAGAAGCATGTGATTCAGATTAACGACACCCACCCTACCCTGGTGATTCCTGAGATGATGCGGATTCTGCTGGACGAGGAGGGCTACAGCTGGGAGGAGGCGTGGCACATCACCACCCAGACCGTGGCCTATACCAACCACACCGTTCTGGCCGAGGCCCTGGAGCGCTGGCCTCAGAGCCTGGTGGAATCCCTGCTGCCCCGTATTTTCCAAATCCTGTGCGAGATTAACGACCGCTATCTGACCCGGCTGCGGGAGTTCTTCCACGACGACATGAACAAGCTGCGGGAAATGGCTGTGGTGTGGGACGGCGAGGTCCGGATGGCCAACCTGTGCGTGGCGGCCTGCTTCGCGGTCAACGGCGTGTCCGCCCTCCACTCCGACATCCTGGTCAAGGACGTGTTCCACTCGGCCTGGCAGCGCACGCCCAACAAGTTCAAGAATGTCACCAACGGCATTGACCACCGCCGCTGGCTGGGCGAGGCCAACCCGGAGCTGAACAAGCTGATCTGTGATCTGAACGGCAGCGACAGCTATCTGATTCATCCTGAGGACATGGAGAAGATCGAGAAGTTCCGGGATGACGCGCCCACCCTCCAGCGTTTGGGCGAAATCAAGAAGCACAACAAGGAGGCGTTTGCTTCCTACGTGGCCAAGGAGTACGGCTTCCAGCTGAACACGGACGCCATTTTCGACGTACAGGTTAAGCGGCTTCACGAGTACAAGCGTCAGCTTCTCAATGTGCTGCATATCGTCTATCTCTACCAGCAGCTGAAATCCAATCCTAACATGGATATGGCGCCCCGGACCTTCCTGTTCGGCGCGAAGGCCGCGCCCAGCTACTACGTGGCCAAGCAGATTATCTCCTTGATTAACTCCCTGTCCACCGCAGTGAACAACGACCCAGCGTGCAAGGACAAGCTGCAGGTGTTCTTCCTGGAGAACTACCGGGTTTCCCTGGCGGAGCGGCTGATGCCCGCCTCCGAGCTGTCCGAGCAGATCTCCACCGCTGGCAAGGAGGCTTCCGGCACGGGCAACATGAAGTTTATGATGAACGGCGCGCTGACCATCGGCACCATGGACGGCGCCAATGTGGAGATGTTCGACCGGGTAGGGGAGGACAACATCTTCATCTTCGGCCTGACGGCCCGCGAGGTAGAAGAGAAGAAGCGCCAGGGCTACAACTCCTACGAGTATTTCAACCACAATCCCATCCTTCAGTCGGTGCTGAACCAGATTTCCGCGGGCTTCGGCGACGGCCGGACCTATCAGGAGCTCACTAACCGTCTGCTGTTCGGCCAGGGCGGCCCGGCGGACGAGTATATGCTGCTGGCGGACTTCGAGAGCTACCGGTATAAGCAGGGGCTGGTCTCCGAGGCTTATCTGGACCAGAAGCACTGGAATCAGATGGCGCTGACCAACATTGCCCGCTCCAGCATCTTCTCCGCTGACCGCTCCATTGCGGACTACGCCAACACCATCTGGCACGTGCCCTACCGCAAGTAAACGGCTGTCCCTTCTTTTCTTGAACGAAAATCAGAAAACAGGACCCCGGCGCTGTCTTAGGAGGCAGCGCCGGGGTTTTACTGTATGACGTCAGTTTGAAGTTCTTTTTGCTTCTTTTTCGTTCAAGAAAAAGAAGGCCGTTACTCCATAAGCCGTTCCCTCAGGCGGCCCACGGCCTTCTTCTCAATGCGGGAGACCTGGACTTGGCTCACCCCCAGCACCTTGGCCACCCGGTCCTGGGTGAAGCCCCGGTAGTACCGCAGAATAATCACCGTCTGTTCCCGCTCCGGCAGAGAGGCCACCGCCTCCCGCAGCGCCACCTGCTCTACAATCCCCTCTTCCATGCCGCTGTCCCCCAGGGTGGATTCCAGCGTCAGCCCGTCCCCCGTCTCCATCTGAAGGGACGCCACCGGCGCGGCGGCAGTCTCCGCGGCGGCAATTTCCTCCCCCTCCAGACCCGTGGCCAGAGACAGCTCCGACAGGGTGGGCTCCCGCCCCAGGGCGGCAGACAGCCGCTCCCGGGCCGCGCGAATGACACCCGCCCGCTCCTTGAGGCCCCGGCTTACCTTTACCGTGCCGTCGTCCCGGAGAAAACGGCGGATCTCACCGGCGATTTTGGGCACGGCGTAGGTGGAAAACTGGGTGCCGTAGGAGGTGTCAAAGCCCTCCACCGCCTTCAGAAATCCGATGCAGCCAAGCTGAAACAGATCCTCAGACTCCACACCCCGCCCGGTGTAACGCCGGACCACACTCCAAATCAGCCGCTCATTCTCCCGCACAATGCGGGCGCAGGCCTCCCGGTCGCCTGCCTGGGCGGCCTCCAGCAGGGTGAGGGTTTCACCGGTCATTTGGGACCTCCCGCCCGGCGGGAGATTTTCTTTTTCAGGACAACGGTAGTGCCCTTGCCTGGGCTGGACCGGACCCGGAGGCCGTCCATGAAGCTCTCCATGATGGTGAAGCCCATACCGGAGCGCTCTTCACTCCCGGTGGTGAACAACGGCGTCCGAGCCTGCTCCACATCAGCGATGCCTACACCCCAGTCCCGAATGGTGATTTCCACACTGTTGTCCTCAAAGAGCCGCAGCCGCAGAACCACCCGGCCCAAGGTGTCCGGGTAGGCGTGGACGATGGCGTTGGTGACTCCTTCGCTGACTGCGGTTTTGATGTCCTCCAGCTCCTCCAGGGTGGGATCCAGCTGGGCGGTAAAGCAGGCGGCGGCCGTGCGGGCAAAGCCCTCGTTGGCGGACCGGCTGAGAAAGTCAATGGTGGTCATGTTGGTCGGTTTCATATGTAAATCCCCCCTGTTAGTCGAATGGTATCATTCTTGACAGTCCGGCGGCGTGAAGCACTTTGGCCGCCTGGGCCGGCGTGCCGGCCACCCTCAGGGAGCCCTCCAGCTCCCGCACACGGCGGTAAGCCCGCAGCAGCACGGCGATGCCCGAGCTGTCCATAAAGGTTACGCCGGACAGATCCACCGTCAATTCTCTGGGCAGATAGGTGTCAATATAGCGATCCATTCCAATCATCAGCTCCTTGGCCCGGTGGTGGTCAATCTCCCCGGTCAGGCGCAGAATCATCACCCGGTCCGCTTGTTCACAGGTTACTGGCATGTCTTGTCCTCCTTTTCCGTTCTTTTCTTTGAAAAGAAAAGAACCAAAAGAAACTTTAATCGGCGATGCCTGGGCATGCGCCGGAATATGGAAAATCACCTTGTACAGGTTGGTACAAGGTGATTATAGTCTGATTTGGCTGTTAAATTTTGTCTCTTTTTGCTGGGATGGGAAATTTATCGCGCCTGGTGATTGTTTGTTTCGTTTATCAGCGTTTCATATCGTTTTTTGGCCGATTGACGCTGATCCATATAGCGCTGCCAGATTGCCCTCCTTTCCTCAGGGGTTTCCGCCGCTTCCTGTAGCTCATAGACCCATGACAGCAGCTTCTGATGATAAAAGTGGTCATAGACATGCCTGGCCCGTTCCGGCGTGATTTCCAGTTCCTTTGCAATGACAGGAAAAGAGGCCTTTCTCCTTTCCCGCAGTTCAACAATACGAGAGACAGTCTGTTCGTCCAGACTTTGCTTCAAGGGCGGAGGATTCCGGAGGAACGCGTCCGGCAGCCCCGGTTCCCCTGCCCTGTATTCGGCCAGGATATCCGCGTACTTCCGCTCCAGGTAGGCGCGGACATAGGTAGGGTTCTGATAGCATTCATAGGCGTCCCGAAAGACCTTGTAGACTTCCGAAGTATCGCTGTATCCAAGAGCGATGGAGACATGCCGGATGTACAGGCGTATCTGCTTGATTTGCATTTTGTTGTAAATCTCCCGCGCCCGTATCAGAGTGATTCCATATTCCGTTGCAATTTCCTTGAAGGTGAAGCTGTGCTGGTCCCGAAGCGTCAGAATCCCGTATCCGCGCCGGTCCTTTTTTAATGTGCTGTATGGAATGTCTTTTAACATGGTGATACCTCACGTTTCTGGCTACCTTGCCTTCATTGTATAACACGTTTTGAGTGTTGTCAATAACAATGTTACAGCTTTGGAATGAGAAAATGTCAAGGGTTAAATGCAGAAAAATCTAAAATTGTTTTTTGTGCATTATTTACAAAAGCAGTTCTACCCCTTCAATCCCTGCCTCCTGGGCAAGCTCCAGCAATACCCGTCCGGCACACCTCCCATCCAGGATGCCGCGCGGGTATTCGTTTACCCACCGCTGCACCCGCAATGTGTCCGCCTCTGTTATCCCGGTGAAGTCCGTCCCCTTCGGCACCCGCCGCCGAATCATGCGGTTTCCGTTCTCGTTGCTCCCTCGTTCGTAGGCACTGTACGGATGACAGTAATAGATATGCGTCCGGTCCCCTTCTCCGGTCACGGTCCGC
>JAAWCD010000027.1 GCA_022793095.1 Oscillospiraceae bacterium
CGACAGCCTGAAGCTGATTTCGTCATTCTGACGAAATCAGTCGCCTGCGGGCGGGTGACTGCACGCGAAAGCGGGGGCTTCGCCCCCCTTTCACACTATCCCCCCACTCTATGCCCCGGCAGTTTTGTCATCCTATTTTTAATTTCCTCTTTTTCGACAAGCTGAGAGCGCCGCCGGTATAACCGGCGGCGCTCTCTTTTCTGATATGAAACATCTCAGCGTATCAGGTCCCAGACCGTCAGCCCGTCCTCATAACCTTCCAACGTGCGCGTTTCCGGCGTGCCCGCGAACAGATCCGCCTGGGACAGGGTGGGCGAAACCATTTCCACCGGAACGCAAACCAGGGTCAGCCCGTCCTCAGACAGATAATATTCGGCCAGCCTTCCGCTCTCCGGCGGCGGCTCCAGGGCGCTGACCCAGAAAAAGGTGTCTCCGTCAATCAGCACAGACCCCTGCTCTATCAGCACAAATTCCGACTCGCCCAAATCCTCCTTCGCCGCGCCGCTCCAATCCGCCAGGTGGCGGCACATCTCCGGCCCCAGCTTGTTCAGGTAGACCGTGCGGGCGTAATCGGTGTCAAAGCTGTACTCTGTGGGCACGCAGGTGTAAAAGCTCCAGATGCGGTAGCACAATTGTATTTCAAACACCGGCGGAAGCTCCTGATACCAGTCCTCCTGAGCCAGCTCCTCCAGCAGCCCGCCTATGGCGATGATGCCGCCGTCCCCGCCGGACAGAGGCATGCTGATATAGTAGGCCCCTGGAGATTCTCCCGGTTGGCCCTCGTAGCCTCCGGCGCTGTCCAGGGTGAGGCCGTAGTCCCATTCCTCCGTGAACGCCTCCATGGCCTGGGTAATCAGTACATTGGTGTAATTCGTCTTATACCCCCGCTTGTCGTTTTCCGGGTCCCGCTCCCCCTCCGGCGCTGCCAGGAACACCAGCTCCGGGTCGTCCTCCAGCACAAAGAGGTTATTGTCCTTCTCCTCGCTGAACGGAAGGAAGGCCCGGTCAAAGTCCTCCTCCAGATACCGGCAGATCCGCTCCTGCCAGGTTTCTTTGGGCTGGCTGTTGTGAGCCAGAATGGTCCCAACGCCCAGTGTCAGCAGGATTGCCACCCCGATAAACAGCATGAGTTTCTTCAGCTCAAGGGGTTTCCGGCGCGGGTTGGCCTCTTGGCAGGCCCTGCGCCGCCCGTCACCGCCCAACGCCCGGTAGAGCGGCCGGAATTCCAGCCGGACCGGGCCGCTGTCAAACCTGTAGGCCAGAAACAGCGCGGTCAGCACCTCCGGCGGAAGCTCGGGATGGTCCTCCAAAAAGTCCTCCAGACCAAACACGAAGTCCAGGTTGTTCTTTGCGTTCCAAAAGGCCTCGCTGTGCAGAAAGTCCTGCCAGACCGGCAGGCTGGCGCCGGTGGAGGCCAGCAGCTCCAGAGCGTGGAGGGCAGTCAGCACAGCCGCCCAGGCCGCTTCTTCCACCGCGCTCTTTCCCTCCGGAGAGGTCCCCCAGTGGTTGACCTCGTGCCGGCGGCGGCTCTCCTCTGCCTGACGGCGGAAGGCAGCGTCCCGCTCCGCCTGCCCCTCGGCAAAGAGCCGGTCAAAGTCCCAGTCCATGGTCTTCTGAGGGTCTGTGTTCCTGGCGGTCTCTTTCTCAAGGGCATCCCAGTCAAGGTCCCAGTAGCTGCTCCCGTCCAGCGGCTCTGGCGGCTGCTCGTTGGGAATTTCGCAGTAGCAGCTTTCCTCCTCGCGCTGGTGGAAGGGATCCCAGTCCACGCTTTCCGGGTCAATGTCCTCCGCATAGGGCGGCTCGTAATCGCCAGGCTCCTCTTTTGGCGGCTCCGGCTCCCGCGGCACAAATGGAGCCCGCCGGGCCAGGCGGCTGGCCATCAGATAGGCGCTGTGCAGCCTCTGAAAGCCCTCCGGGTCCTCCTCCGGATGGGTGGTTTTCAGCCGCTGGGCGTAAGCGTGCCGGATCTCCGGCAGCCCCGCCGGGCCGGTCAGCCCCAATTCACTCCATGGCCAATTCATTCCTCATCCTCCCCTGGCCCGTCCGGCAGAACGCCCAAATAGGCCTCCACCTGGTCGAAAAAACGTCCGGTCTGCCGCTGGGCCCTGGCAATCCGGATGGGCTCCTGACTGGCCAGCTCCTGGTCAAACCAGTCCAGCGCCGCCCCTACCCGGCTCCGCAGCTCCCCCACCGTCATGGCGTACAGCCGTTCTCCCCGGGCGCTCAGGGCCCGGCTGGCCTCCCGCTCCCTGGGGTGGAGCTTCAATTCCTCCAGCTCCGCCAGGCGGCGGCGGACCTCCTCCTCCGTCATGTCCTGGTTCTGAATCACCAGCCGGGCGGACTCCTCCCGCTCGTTCAGCACCTCCGCTTCCAGCAGGCCGTTGATGTCGTAGGTAAACCGGACCCGCACGGACTGGCACCCCCTGGGTGCGGGGGGCACGGCCAGGGTCAGCTTTCCCAGCGGGGTGTTGTCCGCGCAATAGCGGTTCTCCCCCTGGAAAATCTGGATTTCCACCTGCTCCTGGCCGTCCCTGGCCGTCTGATAAATCCCCATTCTGCTGGTGGGCAGCACGCTGTTCCGCTCGATGATGGGGGACATGAGGGGCCGGCTTGGGTTGCTGGGGTTGAGCACGTTCACCCCCAAGGTGAAGGGACAGACGTCAGTCATCACCAGCTCCCGCAGGCCGGAGGCTCTGGCCTTCATGCCCGCGCAGATGCCGGCCCCCAGAGCCACCACCGTGTCCGGGCGGCTGTTCCGGGCGGGCTCCATACCCAGGAACCGGGCAATATACCGGCGCACCGCAGGCATGTGGCTGGACCCGCCCACCATCACCAGGCCGTCCAGGTCCTCTTTCAGAAGGCCCGCGTCGGAGATCACCCGCTGAATGGGCACGGTCATGCGCTGGAACAGGGGGCCGCTCTTCCGAATCAGCCACTCGTTGGTCAGGGGCAGTGAGGCGGAAAGCGTTTCGTCCTCCACGGCCATGATGACCGGCTCCTGGGTGGTCAGGGCCATTTTGCAGGTCTCCGCCTGCCGGACCAGGGTTTCCTTCTGCTGGCGGGACAGCCCCTCAAACTCCAAGCCGCAGTCCTGGCAGAAGCTCTGGGCGATGATCCGGTCGAAGTCCCAGCCCCCCAGCTTGTTGTCGCCGCTGACCGCCGTAATGCTGACCACGTTCTCAAACCGCTCCACCAGGGACACGTCCAGGGTGCCGCCGCCCAGGTCGAAGACCAGGCAGACCGTGTCTCCCTCGCTGACGCGGCCGGCCACCGCCGCGGCGGAGGGCTCGTTGACCAGCCGCTCCACCCGCAGGCCCGCCAGCGCCGCCGCCCGCTTGGTGGCCGCCCGCTGGCGCTCGGCAAAGTAGGCGGGCACGCTGACCACCGCCTCAGTTACCGGCTCCTTCAGGAAGGTCTCCGCGTCCTCCCGCAGGCTCCGCAGGACAAAAGAAGACAGCTCCTCCGGCAGAAAGGCCCGGTCCCCCAGGTTCCAGGTCTTATCTGTGCCCATGTGCCGCTTGAAGCCCGCCGCCGTCCGCTCCGGGTGGGTGATAAGCCGGTCCCGGGCCGCCCGGCCCACCAGAACCGTGCCGTCCTCGTCCACGCTGACCACGCTGGGGGTGAGATACTCCCCCGCCGCGTTGGGAATCAGAACGCTCTTCCCTTCCCGCCAGACTGCCGCCAGGCTGTTTGTGGTGCCCAAGTCAATTCCAATGATCGCCATAGTAAGCCCTCAATCAGTTTTTGATTTTTCTATTATAATACAAATTGCCCCCACAGGCAAACCCCCTGAGAAAAAAAGACACCTGTGAGGAGCTGACGCTCCTTCACAGGCTTTCTCTTCTTTTCTTGAACGAAAAGGAGCAAAAGAACTTTAAACTGGTTCTACCCCTGGAGTTCCGATAGAACCAATTTAAAGTTCTTTTTCGGTTCCTTTTTCTTTCAAGAAAAAGGAACTAAAACCCCAGCGCGTGGCGGTTGGCCCAGTCATGGTAACGGCGCTTCCGGTCCGGGCCGTCCAGGGCGTTGGGGATCCCGTACTGGTGGCAGTCCACCACATCCGCGTCCTTGATGACCTCCATCAGCGGCGTGCCGGTGCGGTCCTTCTCACTGTGGTGGCGGACCGCCTCCGCAATCTGCTCCACCTGCCAATCCTCAAAAAGCCGGGTGGCGGTCAAAAACTCCTTCACCGGCTCATAGCCCGCCTCTGCGTGACCCTCCTGCCGTCCGGTCAGAATCCGCCCGAAGTCGTGGACCGCCGCGGCGCAGGCCGCCAGCTCCGGGTCTACATCCCGCTCCTCCGCCATCAACCAGGCCAGCCGGGCACAGGAGGTCATATGCAGGGATTCCCAGTTGAGGCTTTCGTCCCGCTCCTCTATCCGGCCCTCCTGCTCCCGTATGACCTCCAATATCGCGTTTTCCAATGCCAGAACACGATTCACACTCAGCGCCGCCTTTCTTTGTATCTCTGTGTTACTGTGTTATCAGTTTAACATACTTCATATCCAAAGAAAAGAGGCCCCTTTTTCCGCCTGCGTGGGCACTTTCCACAAAGTAACTGTATGAAAACGTTATCAAGCCCGTTTTTGAGGACACACCGGAGACCGCCCGGATATTTTTGGGGCATAAACTAAATTTTAAAAGGAATATAGTTCTCTTTTTGGACAGATAGGACAAGGGCCGGCGCTTTCCACTTCCTTGCCCAGGGCGGGCCCCCACGGCCTGGACGGGGCAGGCAGGTGGTGCCGTTGTTGATGAAGGGCCCGGCAATGTTTCCGGCGGCGTCCCTAGAGCCTGTTTAAAATCTCCGGGTGCGCTGGATGGGCCGGAATTTTTTCGTCCGGCAAGGAAAAAAGCGCAGGAATACTGGATGTATTCCGAGCATGTTTGACGCAGCTGGACGGAAAAAGGCCGGTTCAGACGGTGTGTC
>JAAWCD010000028.1 GCA_022793095.1 Oscillospiraceae bacterium
CAGGCTGTCTACCCTATACTGCGGCTGATATCTCTCATAAAATTCAGTCATTCATGCGAAAATTGCAGCATCATCCGCCTCTCGTGTCCTGCTTTTTCCTCCACTCGGCACTTTCCTATCTTTAGCTACGGAAGTAATATTATTACTGCGCAAACCAGAGAAAAAAGGCTGCGATAAAAAATCTGCCCGTCAGGCGTGGATCGAGGAGCTTGTTTTGGAACATGTGATAGCGCTTGTCCGAAATGAAGAATTGTTGGAGTTTATTGCGGAGAGTACCTATCAATATTATCTGGCGCAAAATACGGAAAGCGCTTATACGGAGTCTCTGCGAAAGACCTTAGCTGAAACCGAAAAAGCAATCGCAAATCTGGTAAAAGCGCTGGAGGCTGGGATTTTCAATGATGCGACCAAGCATCGCATGGAGGAGTTGGATCAACAAAAGGCCGAATTGGAAAGTGCTTTGGCTGCGGCAAAACTCCGGGAGGATCTGGGGCTGAAAAAGGAGCATATCCTGTATTTTCTGCATCGGTTTGCCGATATGGACTATAGCGATGAGGCTTGCCAGAAACAGTTGATCAAAACCTTTGTCAATTCGGTTTTTGTTTACGATGATAAGGTCGTTTTGACGTTTAACTACTCTGGCGATAACCGCACGATCACGCTGAAGGAAATTGACGCCGGATTACAGCAGGGTGTTCGTCTGCCCCGCGCGTTGTGCCACCAAGAAAAACCGCTCTTTTCGGAAGAAAAGAGCGGTTTTTTCAACTTTTTGCTCGCTTTTCTTGGATCTATACTCCCTGGTCTTTCTGCCGGCCACACAGAAAGCCACAGACAGGCTGGCACCCACCGGGTTTTATCTGGTGGGTGATAATATTGTGAGCTTGGGGGTCTGCGTTTACATCTTGCTCTGTCAGCAGCGTTACCACCCCAATAACCACGGAGATTATCAGAATCAGTACACGAACTGAAATTGAAATGATTTTAATATTTTTGATATTACACTGATATATAGAAAGGCCCGATTAAGATAAAATAACCAAAGACAGAAGGGAGGACCTAGAAATGTTTCAGCCAGACAGTCTTCTGATTCGCTTTTTGACAAAAACATGCGACCTGCTGTTTCTGAATATCGTGTTTGTCCTCTCCTGCGTAACTATCGTCTTTTCCGGAGCGGCAGTCACGTCCCTGTACGCTGTCACGCTGAAAATGATGCGGGAACAGGACTGCGATCCCATCAAAAGCTTCCTCCAGGGGCTGCGGAGAAATTTTTTGCCGTCATCCTTTGCCACCATTCTGCTTCTTGCGGATGTGACCCTTCTGGCCGTCCTTCGCAGTGTGCTCTACGCTGAGACGCTGCTGATGCCGCCGGTGATATTCGTTCTGCTGGCCATCCTCGCCGTATGTCTGACGGCCTTATTGTCTTACCTGTTTCCCCTGCTGGCCCGTTTTGAGAATACCTTTTCCAGGCATCTGAGCAACGCTGTCCGGCTTTCCCTGGCCAATCTGCCCGTCACCGTTTTCCTGACCGCAGTCAATCTGCTGCCCCTTTTGCTCTGCCTGTTTATCCCCCCTTCGCTGGGTGTGGTGTTCGCCTTTTGGCTGCTGTTTGGCTTCGCGGCGGAGGCCTGGGTGAACTCCTTCTATCTGAACAGAATCTTTCAATCACTGCAAGGAGGCTAAATGAAGTGAACGATATGCTCTCCTATAAAGGATACAGCCTGGTCTTTGAGGACAGCTTCGACGGCCCGGCGCTGGATCGGAGCCGCTGGAATGTGGAGCTGCATGAGCCGGGCTGGGTCAATGAGGAATGGCAGGAGTATGTGGACTCTGAGGAGAACATCTTTCTGAGAGACGGCAGACTGCGGATCCGTCCTGTAAAGACAGTCCACAAGGACGGAACGGTTTCCTACACCTCCGGGCGCATTACGACCCAGAACAAGCAGGACTTTACCTACGGCCTGTTCGAGGCCCGGCTGAAGGTGCCCAAGGGAACGGGCTTCCTGCCCGCCTTCTGGCTGATGACCACCGACGAGGACAAATATGGCCAGTGGCCGGTGTGCGGTGAGATCGACATTATGGAAGTCAAAGGGGACCGGACCGGGACGAACCACGGCACCCTCCACTATGGCCTGCCCCACGAGCAGAACCAGGGGACTGTAACCCTGTCCCAGGGGGATTTTTCGGAGGAGTTTCACGATTTTGCGCTCAAGTGGGAGCCGGAAGTGATCCGCTGGTATGTGGACGGCAGGCTGTTCCACGAGGCCGTCCAATGGCCCTCCGCCCCCTTCCACCACGACATGTACCTCATCCTGAACCTGGCCGTGGGTGGGAGCTGGGTGGGATACCCGGACGAGACGGCCGATTTCACAGACGCCGTGTTTGAGGTGGAGTATGTACGGGTCTATCAGAAGAAACCGTAATTGTTGGAGGTGAATATGGTGGAACAGATAAAATTTTTGGACGAAAACGGAACCTTTATGCTGCACAGGCCTGAGAATGTGAGCGGACTCTATTTCCCTCTGGCCAGCGAGACGGGACTCAAGAGCGCCGTTTCGCCCAATCTGGGCGGCGACGCTAAGCTGGACCAGGAGACCTTCCTTCTGGAGCCGGTGAGCATAGAGGAGCTGCACGCCAGCCGGGCCACCCGAAATATCTGGTGCAGGGTGGACGGATCTGGGCTCTGGTCGGTCACCGGAGTGTCGGCGGGTCAGGAGCGGGTCAAATTCTCCCCGGCCCAGGACGACAGCCAAGTGACGGCAGGCCTGATGCGGCACACGCTGGAGCGGACCTCCCGGACGTTCCAGCTGACGGCGGCGGTTACCTCCTTCGTCCCCCAAAACAGGAATGTGGAAATTCTCCTGGTGTCCATAGAAAATCGGGGGGCTTGCAGCCGGGAGCTGTCTGTCTATGGGGCCATCCCCATCTATGGCCGCAGCGCCGCCAACCTCCGGGACCACCGGAACGTGACCTCCATGCTCCACCGCATCCGGACAACAGAGCACGGGGTGCTTGTGAAGCCCACCATGTCCTTTGACGAGCGGGGCCACCGGCGCAATGAGACGGTCTACTATGTGCTGGGCTGTACTGGAAGCGGCGGCGCGCCGGAGGCGTTCTACCCCACGGTGGAGGAGTGGATCGGGGAGGGTGGAACCTATACCCACCCCCGGGCGGTCTGCGAGGGCCGTCCAGGCCGGAGCGCCGGCTGTGAAGCCGCCGGGCGGGAGGCCATGGGGGCGTTTCGTTTCGCTCCCGTCACCCTGGAGCCTGGACAGCGGGCGGAGTATATCCTCCTTCTGGGGGCGGAGACCAGCGAGGAGGCCGTCCTGGAGACGTTCCAGGCCTGCAATACTGCCGTCAAGGTGAAGGAAGCTTTGGCGGCGGCAGAGGCCTACTGGCAGGAGCGGGTGAACGTCCGCTATCATACGGGAAATCCCGATTTTGACCGCTGGATGCGGTGGGTGAGCTTTCAGCCCTTCCTGCGAAGGCTCTACGGCTGTTCCTTCCTCCCCCACCACGACTATGGCCGGGGGGGCCGGGGCTGGCGGGACCTGTGGCAGGACTGCCTGTCCCTGCTGCTGATGGACCCGGGCGGCGTGGGGGAGATGATCAAGGCCAACTTCGGCGGGGTACGGGTGGACGGGACCAACGCCACCATCATCGGTGCCGGGGACGGAAACTTCATCGCCGACCGGAACGGCATTGCCCGGGTCTGGATGGACCACGCCCTGTGGCCGCTGATGACCGTCAAGCTGTACATTGACCAGACCGGCGACCTGGACATTCTCCAGGAGACGGCCCCTTACTTTAAGGACCCTCAGACTATGCGGGGAACCCAAAGCGACCAGCTTTGGAATGAGGAATACGGCAGCCGGCAGAGGACCCGGGCCGGGACGGTCTACACCGGCAGCATTTTGGAGCATCTGCTCATTCAGCACCTGACTGCCTTCTATGAGGCGGGGCCGCACAACATCTTCCGCCTGCGGGGAGCCGACTGGAACGACGCCTTGGACATGGCCTCCGAGTATGGGGAGAGCGTGGCCTTTACCTGCGGCTACGCGGGAAATCTGCTGGACCTGGCCGGGCTGCTGCGGCAGCTGGCCGGGCGGCAAGATGAAGCCAGGCTGCTGGCGGAACTCCAGGAACTGCTGGAGGACGGACCGGAGGTCTATGAGGATGTCCCTCACAAAACGGCGGTCCTGGAGCGGTACGCCCGGCGCTGTATCCATGAGGTCAGCGGGCAAACCATCACGGTTTCCCTGGCTGCCCTGGCGGAGAATCTGGAGGGCAAGGCCCACTGGCTGATGGAACACATCCGCCGTCAGGAGTGGATCAGAGACGGGGAGAGCGGCTGGTTCAACAGCTATTATGACAACCACGGCCGCCCGGCAGAGGGGATTCAGCCTGACGGCAGCGTCCGTATGATGCTCACCGGGCAGGTGTTCGCCATTATGAGCGGAACAGCCACAGAGGAGCAGACGAAAGCCATCACCCGGAGCGCGGACCGGTACCTCTACCAAAAAGAGATTGGCGGCTACCGGCTGAACACGGACTTCCATGAGCTGAAAATGGATATGGGCCGCATGTTCGGCTTTGCCTACGGGGAGAAGGAGAACGGGGCGGTTTTCTCCCACATGACGGTGATGTACGCCAACGCCCTCTACCGCCGGGGCTTTGTCCGGGAGGGGTACAAGGCCCTC
>JAAWCD010000029.1 GCA_022793095.1 Oscillospiraceae bacterium
AATAAATTTGATATGAATTGAAACAGCCTGATCGGGAGAGAGGATGGAAGGGATGGCCTCAGGGCGTCCCGCTGAGAGATGAAACGAATCGGATTTGACAACGAAAAGTATCTGGCTACCCAGTCCGAGCACATCATGGAACGCATCGCCCTGTTCGGCAACAAGCTCTATCTGGAATTCGGCGGCAAGCTCTTTGACGATTATCACGCCGCCAGGGTTCTGCCTGGCTTTGAACCGGACAGCAAAATCCGCATGCTCCGCCAGCTACGGGATAAGGCGGAAATCATCGTGGTCATCAACGCCGGAGATATTGAAAAGAACAAGGTCCGGGGCGACTTGGGCATCACCTACGATGCCGACGTGCTCCGGCTTATCGACGAGTTCCGATCTATGGAGCTGTATGTGGGCAGCGTGGCCGTCACCCAATACGCCGGACAGCCTGCCGCCGACGTGTTCCGCCGGCGCTTGGAGGAGCTGGGCCTTCGAGTCTACCTCCACTACCCCATCACCGGCTATCCCAACAACATCCCCCTCATCGTCAGCGACGAGGGCTATGGCAAAAACGACTACATCGAAACCACCCGGCCCCTGGTGGTGGTCACCGCTCCCGGCCCCGGCTCCGGCAAAATGGCCACCTGTCTGAGCCAGCTTTACCACGAGTCCCGCCGGGGCGTTCGGGCCGGGTACGCCAAATTTGAAACCTTCCCCGTCTGGAACCTGTCCCTCCAGCATCCGGTCAACCTGGCCTATGAGGCCGCCACCGCCGACCTGGATGATGTGAACATGATCGACCCCTTCCACCTCCAGGCCTACGGCGAAACCACCGTCAACTACAACCGGGACGTGGAGATCTTCCCGGTGCTCTCCGCCATGCTGGAGCGCATCAACGGCGAATGTCCCTACAAGTCCCCCACCGACATGGGCGTCAACATGGCTGGCAGCTGCATCTTCGACGACGAGGCGGTCCAGGCGGCCGCCCGGCAGGAGATTGTCCGCCGCTGCTACGACGCCCTGTGCGACCGGCGGCAGGGCAAGGGCCTGGACGAGACAGTGTACAAGCTGGAGCTGCTGATGCAGAAGGCCGGCCTCACGCCGGACATCCGGCCTGTCATCGCCGCCGCCGCCGGCGTGGCCGAGCGGACCGGCATGCCCGGCATGTCCATTGAGCTGCCTGACGGCCAGATCATCACCGGCAAAACCACCGACCTCATGGGCGCGGCCTCCGCCGCCCTGCTCAACGCCTTGAAGGTGCTGGCCGGCATCCCCCACGAGGTGCACCTCATCTCTCCCGAAGCCATCGAGCCCATCCAGACCATCAAGGTCAAACATCTGGGATCCTCTAACCCCCGGCTGCACAGCGACGAAATCCTGATCGCCCTGGCCTCCTCCGCCAACACCAGCCCCATGGCGGCCCAGGCTCTGGCTCAGCTCTCTGTCCTGCGCTGGTGCGAGGCCCACTCCTCTGTCATCCTCTCTGCCGCCGATTCCAGCACCTACAAAAAGCTGGGCATGCATCTGACCTGTGAGCCCCAGTATCAGACCAACAAGCTCTTTCACCGGTAAAGCAAGAAGCTGAAAAAGCCGCTCTGACTCCACCTTCGCGGAAGTCAGGGCGGCTTTTTGCGGATGTTTTTGGGCGGATCCCTCTGCCACAGCCCGCGCGGCGGAGGGCCCTCCAGCTGCTCCCTGTGTCTCGGATGCTGATACAAGGAATTTTCTTGTAATTCCAGCGATTTGAGCCCTTCTAAGCGTTGCAAAACGCCAAGGGATTTGGTACAATATACGATGTCCAAATATCTGAAAGAGTAAAAGGAGTAAGGAGAAGCGGAGTTACCCATTATGATCTATCGCTGTAAAGACGAAGAATGCCGGTTCATCGCGGATCAGGAGGAACCGGTCCTGGCCTGCCCCCTCTGCGGCGAGGCCACGGAAATCAAAGCGGAGGACGCCCTCACCGGACGGGAGTGGACCCTTCTGGGCGTCTGGTGGACAGAGCAGCAGGACCAGGGAGCCGAGGCCCTGCGCTGCTTCCGCCGGGCGGCGGAGCTGGCAGACCCCTGGGGCATCTGTAACCTGGGCTGGTGCCTGGAATCCGGCGTGGGCACAGACCCGGACCCAAGGCAGGCCATCTGGTTCTACCAGCAGGCCGCTGAGCTGGACTATCCCCCAGCCATGTGCAACCTGGGGGTGTGCTACCAAAACGGCATCGGTGCGCCAAGACAGCCCGAACGGGCGCTGGAGTGCTACCGGCAGGCGGCGGAACGGGGCCTGGTCCGGGCACAACTGCTGCTGGCCGCCTGCTGTGAGCGGGGTGTCGGCATGGAGCCCGACCTGGCCCAAGCCCTGGAATGGTACCGCACCGCCGCCTATCAGGGGGAGCCGGACGGCCAGACCGAGCTGGGCCGTCACTACGAGTTCGGCATCGGCGCCGAACAGGACCCGGTCAAGGCGGTCCGCTGGTATCAGGCCGCAGCGGACCAGGGCGATCCGGACGGGGCCTGCTGTCTGGGCTGGTGCTGCGAATGCGGCATCGGACGGGAAAAGGACCCGGTGGAAGCGGTCCGCTGGTACCGGCAGGCCGTGGAAAAGGGCCACGAACGGGCTCTCTGCAATCTGGCCGCCTGCTACGAGGGTGGCCGCGGAGTGGAACCGGATCCGGAAACGGCCGCCGCCCTTTACCGGCAGGCCGCGGAAACCGGCAGCCCCCGAGGGCTGACCAATCTGGCCCGGTGCTATTCTGACGGCGTGGGCGTGCCCCAGGACGACAAAGAAGCGGCCAGGCTCTACCGGCAGGCGGCGGACAAGGGAGACCCTGCCGCCCAGTGCAATCTTGGTTGGTGCTATGAGTCCGGCGCGGGCGTGGAGCAAAGCTGGGAGGAGGCGGTCCGCTGGTACCGGTCCTCCGCCGAAAAAGAGGACAGCGTGGCCCAATGCAATCTGGCTTGGTGCTGTGAAAACGGCGCGGGCACAGAAAAGGACCTGGAGGAAGCCGCCCTCTGGTACAGCCGGGCTGCGGAGCGGGGCAACCTGCGGGGAATGTCCCAATACGCCCGTTGCCTCATGCGGGGTGTGGGCGTGGAGCAGGACCGGGCTGAGGCCCTGACCTGGTACGAAAAGGCTGCGGCCACCGGCGCGCCCAGTGCCATCACCAGTCTGGCCGTGGTTCTGGAGCGCTGGGACCCGCCCGACTATTCCCGTGCTCAGGCCCTGTACCGGCAGGCCGCTGAGCTGGGAGATCCCAGAGGCCAGTGCTTTCTGGGGCAGAACTACTACTACGGGGAGTGCGGCATGGCGCAGGACCACGCCGCAGCTGTTCCCTGGTTCCGCAAGGCTGCGGAAGGAGGCTTCCCTGATGCGGCCTACTTCCTGGGCCGGTGCTATGGCAACGGCCAGGGGGTGGAGCGGGACCAAACCCAAGGCGCGGAATGGTACCGCCGGGCGGCGGAGCAGGGCTGCGCCGCGGCCTTTTCCGAATGGGGCGACTGCTGTCTGGACGGCGTGGGCACGGCGCGGGACGACGAAGAGGCGGTCCGCTGGTATCGCCGGGCCGCGGAACGAAACGACGCCAACGGCTGCTACAGTCTGGGCTGGTGCTACGACCACGGCCGGGGTGTGGTGCCCAACGACCAGGAGGCGCTGTTCTGGTATCAGAAGGGCGCGGAGCTTGGAAGTTCTGCCGCCATGTGCAACTTGGCTTTCTTCTATGAGGAGGGCCGGGCCACAGAGCAGGACTGGACACAGGCCATTTACTGGCGGCGGAAGGCAGCCGGGGGGGGCAACGCCAGGGCCTGCTGTAACCTGGGCTGGAACTATCAGCGGGGCGAGGGCGTGGAACGGAATCTGGAGGAATCCTTCCGGTGGTATCTCCGTTCAGCCCAGCTTGGCAGCATGTACGGCCAATACAATGTGGGCCTGGCCTACAAGCACGCCCGGGGTACAGCCCGAGACTATGCCCAGGCTTTTCAGTGGTTCCTTCGCGCGGCGGAGCGGGGCCATGCCGACGCCATGTGCCACACCGGCTACGCCTACAACAACGGCCAGGGGGTGGAGCGAGACCCGGCCAAGGCTGTGGAATGGTATGTCCGGGGCGCGGAGGCAGGCGAGTGCTACTGCATGAACAACCTGGGCAACTGTTACGAACAGGGCCAGGGGGTGGAACAGGACTTCCAGAAGGCGCGGGAGTGGTATGAAACGTCCCTGGCGAAGGGCTGTCCCACGGCCCGGAGCAATCTGGCCAACCTCTACCGCCGGGGCCGGGGGGTGGAGCAGGACTTTCAGCGCGCGCTGGAGCTCTACCGCCAGGGCGCGGAGGAGGGAGACAGCTCCTCCCTCTACTACCTGGGCGAGTGCTACGAGCAGGGCCAGGGTGTGGATCCGGATCTGAAGCTGGCGCTGGAATACTACCAAAAGGCGGCGGCGGAAGAGGAGGAAGATGCCTATTGGGCCTTGGGCCGGTTCTGCGAGGATGGCATCCTGATGCCCCAGGACCAGAACCGGGCGGTTTCCTGGTATCAGAAGGGCGCTGACGCGGGCAGCGCCAGGGCGCTGTACCAGCTGGCCCGGTGCTATGCCGAGGGCTTGGGCGTGGACGCGGACCGGGAAAAGGCGGTCCAGCTCTGCCAGGAGGCCCTAAAGCAGGACCCTGAGGAAGAGATTCGCGGTGAAACAGAAACTCTTCTGCAAAAGCTGAATCGCTGAACGGGAAAGCCGCGGGTGAAGCCGGCGAAACGGTTTCATCCGCGGCCCGCAAGGGCAATCGTTTGATGATTTTCACCTTTTTCTTATGATAAAGCATGAAAATGGTCAAAAATAAGAAAGTTGGTGTTTATTTTGTATGCAAAACTTGCACTTCGCAGTCTGAAGCGTTCCTGGCGTGATTATGGGGTCCATTTCATAACCCTTGCGCTTCTCTTCTCCCTGATGTCTCTGTCAAATCTGATTTCTGCCGCAGGCAGCCTCCAGGCCGGCTTTGAAACCGCCGCCCTGCCGCTGCTGATCACGCTCCTCTCCCTGCTCCTCCTCCACGACTGCAACCGCTTCCTTCTGACCCGGCGGGCCAAGGAGCTGGCCCTTTACCTGCTTCTGGGCATGGACCGTGGGCGGCTGTCTCTCCTGTTCTTTCTGGAAGAGCTGCTGCTTGGCCTGCTCAGCCTGGCGGCGGGCCTGCTGGCAGGACTGCTTCTCTTTCGCTCCGCCCAATGCCTCGGCCTGGCCGAAAACCTCCGCCTGACGGCCTGGCAGCTTTTCCGGGCCGGGGTGGAAACCGCCGCCTGCTTCGCCCTGATGGAAGGGCTTTCCCTGGTTCTCCTCCGTCAATCCTTCCAACGGATGGAGCTGCGGGGCCTCCTGGAGGCGAAGCGGGAAAACCAGCCTCCAGACTCCCGAGGCCGCCTTTGGTACGCCTGCACAGCCGCCAGCTTCCTGATCCTGCTGGCCCTGCTGGTTGGCTTCGTCCTCCTGCCGGAGGAAACCGGCATGCTTCTCCTCTCCGTCATCGCCCTGCCGCTGATTGGCTTCGTCTTCTCCTTCTACCGGTCTCTGTTCGCCTTGGGCGGCAGGCTCCGGACCAGAGGCGGCGGGTGGCTTTACCGGGGGGACCGGCTCTATCAGGCCGGGTTCCTCCTCTCCCAAGGCGGCCGCGAGGCCTTGGTCAACAGCGTGCTCTGTCTGTGCCTGGTCTTTTCCTCCCTGTCCTTCGCGGCCGGCGGGGTGATGCTGAGGGTCCCGGTTCTGGACCTCTTTCACCAGCGCTGGATGGCCTTTTTACAGCTGTGCGTCTGCGTCATTTTTCTGGTGCTCTACTTTGCCGTGCTGTCCCTGCGGCAGATGAGGGACCTTCAGCGGGAGCGGTCCGGCCTGGGGCTGCTGTGGCATCTGGGCAGAAGCCCGGATGAGCTGCGGTGTCTGCTGGTCCGGCAGCTCCATCAGAAGTTCAGCCTGCCCCTGCTGCTGTGGGGCGCGCTGTACGGGATGGCCCTGGTTCTGGCTGGCGGCAGGGTGGATGCCCTCCTCCGGGTCCCCTGGCTGACGCTCTGGCTGTCGATGGGCTTTCTGGGTTGTCTGGCCGTTCTATACGGGCTCTATTTTGGTCTGATTTACCGCGCCAGCGCGGTTTATCTGAAACATATTCTGCCCTCAGCCGGGAATGATATCAGCTCTTGACATTCCTTTCTGAGGCCGCCCCAACAACATACCTTGCGAGAAGAAAGAAGGAAATCCGACATGTATGATTTTTCAACCTGGCACCGCCGGGTGGGCATTGGCGCTGAAAAGTGGGATGCCATCGAGCGGGCCGGCATCACCGACCCGGATGTGATCCCGTTTTCCGTGGCCGATATGGAGTGGGAAACCGCGCCGGAAATCCAACAGGAGCTGGCCGAGAAGGCGCTCTACGGCTGCTATGGCTACACGGTGGCCAATGAGGACTACCAGCGGGCAGTCCAGCGGTGGATGCGCGTCCGCCACAACTGGGACATTGACCTGGATTGGATGGTGCAGTCCTACGGGGTGGTTCCGGCCATTGGAGCTGCGATTCAAGCCTTCACCCGGCCGGGAGACGGCATTCTGATTCAACCGCCGGTCTACCCGCCCTTCCGTAATGTGCCCGCCTCTCTGGGCCGGGAGGTGGTGGCCAATCCCCTCCGCCTGACCGGCGGCCGGTACGAGATGGACTTTGACGGCCTGGAGGCTAAGGCCGCCCGGCCCAATGTGAAGATGCTGGTGCTGTGCTCCCCGCACAATCCGGTAGGCAGGGTTTGGACCCGTCCGGAGCTGGAGCGGGTGGCGGAGATCTGCCTCCGGCACGGCGTGCTGGTCTTCTCCGACGAAATCCACTTTGATTTTGTCCATGCAGGTCACAGCCACACGGTGTACGCCTCCCTCAGCGAGGCCTGCCGGGACAACTGCATCATTGGGACCGCCGCGTCCAAGACCTTCAGCCTGGCGGGATTGTCCACCAGCAACATCATTATTCCCAACCCGAAGCTGCGGAAGGCCTATGCCAGCATGCAGCTGACCACCTCCGGCTTTTTCAACAACTACTTCGGGCTGGCGGCCACCAAGACGGCCTATGAGCTGGGCGAGTCCTGGCTGGAGGCCATGCTGGCGGAGGTTGCGGGGAATTTTGAATATGTCCGGTCCTGTTTGAGGGAAAAATTTCCCTCTGTGTGGGTTTCTGACCTGGAGGGCACTTATCTTATGTGGGCGGATTTCCGGTCTTTTGGGCTGGCTCCACGGGAGCTGGACGAATTTTTCAGCAAGGAAGCGCTGCTGTTCCTGAACGCGGGGGACATGTTCGGACCCGGCGGCGAGGGCTTCCAGCGCATCAACCTGGCCTGCCCCCGGCGCTGCCTGGAAACGGCCATGGACCGCCTGGATCAGGCCGCCGCCCGCAGGGGGCTGCCCCGGTGAGTTCCTTTTCTTCATAAGAAAAGGAACCGAAAAGAACCCTTCTTTTTCTTGAAAGAAAAAGAAGCAAAAAGAACGTTAAACGGTCAGGTTTGGCAGCTTGAAGTTTTCGTTTGGTTCTTTTCTTTTTCAAACAAAAAGAATATAAGAAGCTGTATTCACAATCGGGGGATGGCGTCTGAGCACAGGATTTTGCTGCCAGACAAGACAATTTTTCGCCGGAATCCTTGGTGGATTCCAAGGAAAATTGGCGCCGTATGGTGGCGAAAGACAAGCTTAGACGCCGTTCAACGGTTGTGAATACAGCTTCTAATAGGCTTATCTATAGAATAGAGAAGAGGGATCACATGAAATTAGCGGAAGCACTACAGGAACGGGCTGACCTGAACCGGCGGATTCAGCAGCTGAGGGGCCGTCTGATGAACAACGCGGTAGCCCAGGAGGGGGAGGCGCCCTCGGAGGATCCCAAGGAGCTGTTGGAGGAGCTGGACCGGGATATCGCGGCGCTGGAGGAGCTGATGGCCCGCATCAACCGGACCAACTGCGCCACCCTGGCCGGCGGGAAGAGCCTGACGGAGCACATTGCCCGGCGGGACTGCCTCACCCTGCGGATTCAAGCCTATCGGGACCTGTCGGACACAGCGTCCAGCCAGGTGAGCCGGCGGGCCATGCGGAGTGAAATTAAAATTCTGAGCACCGTCAATGTGAAGGAGCTCCAGACGCAGATTGACGGCCTGTCCAAGGAACTGCGGCTGCTGGACAATCTGATTCAGCAGACCAATTGGAACACGGAATTGATGTAAGAGCCCGTATTCACAACCGTTGAATGGCATCGGGACCCGTCTTTTGCCGCCATGCCGCGGTTATGGATACAGGCGCTAAGAAGCGGGCTGGTAGTCTCAGGGTGTGGATGCGATCTCCAACGGCAGAGCGTGAATATGCCGTAACTTTGGTTGCGCCTCGGGGCTGGCGCAGGGTTCGATTCCCGGCTTATTGTTACGCCCCGACCGGGTACGCAGGCATCGTAACATGGTATCAGGTATCACCGTGCATCGACTTGAGACGAGGGTGGGAACGGGGTTTCCGCTTCAACATATAAGGCGGCGGTTTGGTAGCTTCCAGGGCGAACGTATCTCCCCCGGCTGAGAATGAGCCGGATCAGTGGCCGCGCCGGTGGGCCGGCGCGAGGGGGTTCAAATCCTCCACAGCACTGTTATGCCCAAACGACGCACAATCGCATTGTTACGGAGTTCGCTCCTTTTTCACCATGCACTACCACCGCGTTGACTGGAAGCGAGGGCGGGAACGGGGCCTCCGCTGCTTTTGAGGAGAACGAAAATGGACGGATTAACATTTGTGGACGCCTGCACGGACCGGCATTTCGCAGACATGTCGCTGATTCACGCCCTGGGCTGGCGGGACACCTACGTGGATGCGGTGCCTGCGGCGTGGATGGCGGAGCACATCACGGATGACAGGTGGGTTCCCCTGTTCCGGGCGGACTGGGAGACCGGCCGGTGCCGGGGCCTGCTGCTCTACCGGGGAGATACGCCGGTGTCCTGCATCAACTACGGACCGGCACGGGTGGAGAACTACAACGCGGGGTCCGCCTGCACCTTTGACACGCAGGGCTATGAGGGCTGGGGGGAGATTATCTCCTTTTACACCCACCCGGAAGAGCGGGGCAAGGGTTACGGGGGCCTTCTCTTCGAGGAGGCGGTCCGGCGGCTTCAGGCGGAGGGTTATCCCAGCGCCTTTGTCTTTGTCCTGCGGGAAAATGAAAAAGGCCGCCGGTTTTACGCCCACCATGGCTTTGTCTGGGATGGAACGCACGCGGACATTCCCTTTCCGCCGGATACGGTCTGCGTGGACCTGCGGTATGTCAAGAAGCTGTAAAAGAAATACAATGCGCCGTCAGAATTCGGGTGTATTCCTCCTTTGCCTTTGCATATAATAACCTATACATGATTCCAACGCAAAGGAGCGAATTCACATGGCAGAACCCATCTCCATCCCTGTGACTGAGCAGGACATTGACGACCTGATCTTCGCGGCCTCCGCCGACTGGCAGGCCAGCGACAGGTAGCGTCCTCAGGTCCGCCGGGATGAACGGCGGGCCATTTTCACAAAGTTGCGGGATCGGAGCTGTCCGGTTCCGCTCTTTTCCTGTTTTTTTGGGTGTTTTGCTTTACAGCGGGACCATTTTCCGATATAATATGAAAAGTCTTTTTGCTTCTTTTTCCGGCTTTGCCCGGACGGACTTCACTAGGGTTTTGCTTCGCAAAGACCGGCGCCGTTCTGTCCTGGAAGAAAAAGAAGGAATACGAAATCAAGTGAGAGTGGAAACGATATGGCTACCATTGAATTTGACAACTATAAAGTAAAGCTGAACAATCTGGCCCCCGCTCTAGAGGAGCTGAGCCAGGCCCTGGGTCTGGAGGAAGCGGAACAGGAAGTGGATATGCTTCAGGCTCAGTCCGCTGCCGAGGGCTTCTGGGACAACATGGAGAAGGCGCTGAAGGTTCAGCAGCGGCTCAAGCAGCTTCAGGACAAGATTGAGGCCCAGAACAAGCGGAAACGGGAGTGGGACGACCTGATGACTCTGTGCGAGATGGGTCAGGAGGAGGACGACGCCTCCCTTCTGCCGGAGCTGGAGGAGGGCTATGCCCGGCTGGAGGCCGGGATGGAGCAGGCCCGGCTGGAGACCTTGTTTACCGGGGAGTACGATAGCTCCAACGCCATTCTGACCTTCCACGCCGGGGCCGGCGGCACGGAGGCCCAGGACTGGACCCAGATGCTTTACCGCATGTACACCCGGTGGACAGAGCGCCGTGGCTTTTCCTACGAGATTATGGACTATCAGGACGGCGACGAGGCGGGCATCAAGTCGGCCACCATCCTGATCAAGGGGGAGAACGCCTATGGCTACCTCCGCAGCGAGCACGGCGTCCACCGTCTGGTCCGTGTGTCTCCCTTTGACGCCAACGCCCGGCGGCAGACCTCCTTTGCCGCCCTGGAGGTGATGCCGGAGATTCCGGACGATGTGGAGGTGGACATCCGGCCGGAGGACATTGAGATGCAGGTGTTCCGCTCCTCCGGCGCGGGCGGCCAGCACATCAACAAGACCTCGTCCGCTGTCCGGCTCATTCACAAGCCCACGGGGATTGTGGTCTCCTCCCAGCAGGAGCGGAGCCAGTTCCAGAACAAGGACACTTGTATGCGGATGCTCCGGTCCAAGCTGGTGGAGCTGCAAATGCAGGCCCATGCGGAAAAGATTTCCGATCTGAAGGGCGTGCAGATGAAGATTGAGTGGGGCAGTCAGATCCGCTCCTATGTGTTCATGCCCTACACGCTGGTGAAGGACACCCGCACGGCCTTCGAGACCAGCAACGTCAACGCGGTCATGGACGGCGACCTGGACGGCTTCATCAACGCCTACCTCACCGCCGAAGCTACCGGCACCTGGGCGACGAAGTAGGGATACGGTGGTTCTTTTCTTGAAAGAAAAGAACCAAAAGAACTTCAAACGGGGTTTTATTTCAGTCAGATGCAAAATGAAAGCAGGCCTGCCATAGAAGCAGACCTGCTTTTCATTTCGCAAAATCCGAAGTAGGACCAGTTTAAAGTTCTTTTTGCCTCCTTTTTCTTTCAAGAAAAAGGAGATCAGCCTTCGTAGGCGGCGTTGCCGGAGAGGGTGACGCCGGCGGCCGGGTCATAGCCCACGTAGAAGTCCAGCGCCTGACCCAGGTCACGGAGCTTGAAGTAGTTGCTGCCGTCAATCTTGTACACGGACAGGTCCAGCTTCACACCGTCCACATAGATGGCGTCGTTGCTGACAATGGCCTCCTTGCTGCCGCCCGTGGCCGCGCCGGCCAGCTCGCTGCCGTTGGGCATATAGACCAGGCCTGTGAGCACCGTCACGCCGGTGGCCGGGTCGTAGCCCACGTCAAACTGTTTCTCCGTGCCGGCCAGCATGGCCGCAATGTCACGGAGCTTGAAGTAGTTGCTGCCGTCAATCTTGTATACCGTGGCATTCTGAAGCACGCCGTCCACATACAGCTTGTCGTTGGTGGGCGTCGCCGCAGCGCCGGAGGGCACCGCCGGAGTCACAGGCGCGCCGGAGCCGCCGCTACTGGTGAAGGGATAGCTGACCGTGGCACCGTTGTCAAACAGCACCTGCAAGGTGTGAGCACCGGCAGGAAGGGCGTCCACGTTCAGCGTATAGCTGTAAGGATACTCCAGCGCCGTGGCCGCAATCTGGCCATCCAGCAGCCAGGTGGCGGCCAGCTTGGTGGGCGCGTAGCTGTAGGCCGCGAAGGTCATCTCGCCCGACCAAGGGCCGGTGTAAGAGGACAGCTTGGTGTAGTAGGAGGCGGTGTCATGGTAGCTGTGCAGGAAGGTGGGATTGCTGGCAACCGCCTGCCGGTAAGCGGCGGTCATCACAGGCTGATTATAGAACTTGTAGGAAATCGGTTCCCAGGAGTACTGATAATCTGAGCTGATGATGCACTTCACCTCGGGATAGACCATGGGCAGGAAAGAAAACGCCTTCTGCATCCGCTCAGAAGCCCACCATGAGATATCCTCTCCATTGTAGGTGTTGCCCGCACCGCCTTCCGTTATCATGACAGGCTTGTTGTGCAGCCGGGCCAGGTTGACCGTCTGTTGAATGTTGAGCATGGGGTCTCCGTAGGTGCCGGAGCCCAGAAATTCCTCATCCGTGGTATTGCCGCTGTGGTGGGTCAGGTTGTAGTACAGGGACACGCCCACCCAGTCCACATACTGGTCCCCAGGATAGAAGGTGTCCATATCCACCAAGTGGGCGCTGCTGTAGTTGACGGAGAAAACCAGCGCCGTGTTAGGGGAATAGGCACGGGCCAGCTCTGCCACATGCTGGTAAGCAGGAATGAATTCAGCCGGGGTAGTGGCCGTATTCCAAACGTTCATTTCGCCGCCGATACGGACAAAGGTGGGGCAGCTCAGGGTATTCATATAAGTAAAGGTCTCAATCAGCTGGCTGTCATAAGCCCCGTAGGCGATGGAAGCGCAGTCAGCGCCTTCGTTGGCGAAGTTGAGGTAGACCATCAGCCCGCGGTTTCCCTCCTCCAAGGCGGGACCATACATGTAATTCCAATACTCCAGGCTGTAGCCGCCCATCTGCCAATCGTAGTAAAAACCAATTATGGACTCGTCCGCCATTTCGGGCTGGTTGACCAGGCCGTACTGACCGTTGGGCAGGGTGCCGCCCTCGCAGGTGCGGCCGTAGTACACGCCGCTGCTGGGCTCGTTCTTCGCGCCGAAGTAGGGATAATCTGCCGCCGGGGTGCTTGTGACGGCATAGATTTCCGTGCGGGGGTCTAGGTCCTTGTAGGCGGAATCCCGTGTCGTGGTGCTCTCATCCGCCAGCGCGGCGGACGGGATCAGCGCCAGCACAAGGGCCAGCGCCAGAAACAAGCGGGGCAAGTGGATGTTTGCGTTCATCAAATGACCTCCTGACCGGAGAAGCCGTTCCTTCTCCGCATAGTTGTTACGCGTTTGACTGCAAAAAAATACAAATCCGCAGTCAGTCCCGCGCATTTGCCTAGGAATCACGAAGGATTCCATTTCAATATGTGAATCCTACCATACCCACCAAGGCTTGTCAATATGCTTATTGCATACCCCGCCCAAACCATCCAATCTCCTCCAATCCACGGATTTTCCAATTCTCAGATGTAGAATTGGCAGGCAAAAGCAAGAAAACCTATTGACACTTCCGTAAGGTTTCTTTATAATATTTTCAAAGAACGATTTGCTTTTTAAGAGGAGGAACATCATGAATTATCAGGAACTCTACGAGAAGAAAAAGGGGACTCTGGAAGACTGTCTGGGGCAGTTTGAGTCTGGGGACATCATTTCCTTCGCGGGCGACTGCAACGGCGCGGTGGAGATCATGACCCATCTCCACACCATCGCGGACCGGGTGGAGGGCGTGGAGGCTGTCAAGGGCCATGAGGGCTACTACAAGTTCGTTTCCGAACCGGGGATGAACGGCCACATCAACACCGGCGGCTTCTTCTACGGCCGGAACTTTATTGACGGCCAGCCCCACGGCAACACCTCTTACATCGTCACCGACCTGTGCGACTACGGCAATTTCATTTCCGCATACAAGGACTACAATGTGTTTGTGGCCACCGTCACCCCCATGGACGAGAACGGCAATTTCCAGGTGGGCCTGTGCATGATGTGGGAGAAGGAGACGCTGGAGAAGGTCCGGCAGAGTCCCAAGAAGAAAATCATTCTGGAGGTCAACCCCAACCTGTCCCGTGTCCGGGGCGGCATTGACATTAACATTGAGGAAGTCACCTGCTTTATGGAGGTGGACTATGCCATTCAGGAGGTCCCCTCCCTGGTGGCCAACGAGGATGAAATCAAGGTGGCCCAGAACGTCCGCAGCCTGATGCGGGACGGCGACTGCATCCAGCTGGGCATTGGCTCTCTGCCCAACGCCATTGCCGAGCAGTGCATGGATCTGAAGGATCTGGGCCTGCACACAGAAATGGCCACTACCACCATGGGCGAGATGATTCGCCGGGGCATCATCACCGGTGAGCGGAAGAATCTGAACAAGGGCGAGCATATCTTCACCTTTGCCGGAGGCGACCGGGCGCTGTACGACACACTGAGTGAAAACAAGGCCTGCCGGATTGTGCCCGCCAACTACGGCGTCAACCCGGTCATCATCATGCAGAATGACAATATGGTGTCCATCAACACCTGTATTGAGATGGACCTGACCGGCCAGGTGTGCTCGGAGTCTATCGGCCCCAAGCAGTTTTCCGGTTCCGGCGGCGGCTTTGACTACGCTTATGGTGCGCTCCACTCCAAGGGCGGACGGGGCATTATCGCGTTCACCTCCGTCACCAAGAAGGGGTATTCCAAGATCAAGACCATGCTGACCACCGGAGCCAATATCACCATTCCCCGAAATTATGTGGACTACATTGTCACTGAGTACGGCATCGCCTGCATGCGGGGCCGGAGCGTCCGGGAGCGTGTGGAGCAGCTCATCGCCATTGCCCACCCTGATTTCCGGGCAGAGCTGCGCCAGGATGCCGAAAAACTGTTTTACATCTGAGGTTTTTGTTCCTTTTTCTTGAAGGAACAAGAAACAAAAAACTTTAAACTTAAGGAACCACTGATTAAATCGGAGCGCGTGGATTGACAAGCAAAATTTTTGTCTGGCGAGTGATAAAACGTGCCGGAATCCTGACGGAATTCAACCTTTTTTCACGAAGTCCAAGCGGAACTTTTACCGCCAAGGCGTGTGTGCAGATCAAATCAGCGGTTCCTTAAGTTCATGCAAAAGGACCGCCCTTTAGAGGCTGAGAAAACATTTTAAGCGTGGGCCGGCGTAGTGTTAAGCTGCGCCGGCTTTCGCATTGCTATCGGCTGAAGAAGAATCCTGGAATGCAACGGGGAAATGGTAGAATAAGGGATGCTGAGTGCATAGATTTACGAAAACTGAGTAAGGGAGAGATCAAACAGGTACGCTGTCAGGCCGCAGGACTCAAAAGGATGGGGAAAACCGGTGGGAAGTTCAAGAACCCCTCTAAGATGCTCTTCTTTGCGGGTCTGGAGCCGGGACATTTCCAGTCCGGCCAGTCCGGATTCACCGGACACCGCGTGTGATTTACACCCTCCAGACCAGGAACATTCCGTACAACCCGACATTGATTCGCTGACAAGTTCCCATATCAATTTTGGGGGCTCCCCTGGGGGCTTGCTTTGCCGTACTTTTTTACTCACAATATTTTTTAGGAACCACTGATTGAACCGGTGTACGCGTCTTGGCGGCAAAAGTTCCGTCTGGAGTTCGGAAAAAAGTTTGAAATCTTTTTGGATTCCTGTGCTTTTTCTCACTTGCCAGGCAAACATTTTGCTCGCCAATCCGCACACGCCGGTTAAATCAGCGGTTCCTTAAAATTGTTGTTTCAGCAATGGACAATTTGCCCTTTCGGTGGTAAAATTATAAAGTAGTAAAGTGAGAGATTGCGCCCAGGGCGCAGCTTTCTCATGAGTTTGGGAGGTTATAGCATGAAACGCAGAGTACTAAGTTTCATCGTCGCTCTGGCGCTGTGCCTGAACCTGTTCCCTGAGTGGGCCTTTGCCGCCGGTGTGGGAACAGGTGCCGGGTTGTGTCCACATCATCCAGCGCATACGGATGAGTGCGGATATGCTTCGCCAGTATTGGAACAGGAATGTACTCATAGCCATAACGATGGCTGCTATACAGCAGAAACAGACTGTATTCATGAGCATACGGCCGGGTGCTATCCAGATTCGGGCGATGCTTCTGGATCGGACGAACCGGTTTTGTGTTCGCATATGTGTACACAGGACAGCGGCTGTATCACTCAAATGCTATCCTGCCTGCACGAGCACGACGATACCTGTGGCTATGCCGCGGGCAATCCCGGCGCACCGTGCACGTTTGCCTGTCCAATCTGCCCCATCGAGGACTTAATCAGCAAGCTGCCCCGCAGCGTTTCGGAGCACAACGCGGAAGAGGTCCAAGCCCAGATCAATGAAATTTACGCCCTGTACGGCGGGCTGAGCAGCGCTGAACAGCAGCAAGTGGACCTGTCGCCCTGCGCCGCCCTGCTGGACCAGCTGGACGGGCTGAGTTCCGCGGTGCTGAGCGACGGATCTGCCTCTGTTCTGGAAGACTATAGGCTCCCAGAAGATAGGGAGCTTACCGTCCCGTTTGTGGTAAATAGACCCATGAACGTTATCACAGACGGGCATACCATGACTGGACGGAAATCAAGTGTCATACAGATTACCGGAACAGGACAACTGTACCTTATAGGCGGCGGTACAGTTGTCTCCAAAAGAGGTGCCGGTGTGGAGGTCCAGTCCGGCGGTTTTCTGAGTATCACGGAGTCGAACCCAACCATCAAAGGCTCCACGTATGCCCTGGACATTGCCTCCGGCGCGGAAATACACCTCGCTTCTGGCACCTATTCCGGCTCAACCGCCGCGATTCGGACGGAGGACGGTGATTTTGACGCCCTCCTGGATCCGGGCTATACCTATCTTGACGCCGACGGCAATCGGATTCTGCCGGCAGACATGGCGGCCGCCAAGCTGGTCACCGTGGGTGCGTGTACGGACCATTCAGATAAAAGCTACACACACGACGCCGGCGCCACCACGCACACATGGACTTGTACGGCCTGCGAAATAACAGGGTCGGAAATGTGTACGTTCGACTTCAAGCAGGACGGGACCGGAACGTGCGTCTGCGGCAATGGGATTAAGGTTGAGGTTGACGAGCGCGATTTGGCCGGTCTGGTCTATGACGGCTCGATCAAACCGGCAGATGTCAGCATTACAGTTACCTTGACTGACGGATCAGATAAGGTGTTGGTGAAGGACAGTGATTACAAGGTAACGTATGAGCCCCGCAAGGATGCCGGCGAAATTACGGTGACAGTCACTGGTATCACCTTCAACGGGACCTTCATCAAGATCTACACTGTCAGCCAGGACCAGCCTGCGCTTGAGTGGGATACTGCCACTAAGCCCGTTCCGGTAGAAGTGGACTATGACGGTCAGCCAGTGGAGGCAGGCGACCTTCCGCCTGTGAAAATCAATATCCTGTCCACCGAAGACAATTTGGAGGAGTATCTCCAGTATTCCTACAAAAAGCAGGGCGATGCCGGTTACACGGATGGCCTGCCCACCAACGCGGGCACCTATGACGTGATTGTCAGCCTCCCGGAAATGCAGAACTTTGAGGCTGCTGACAGCGCTCCGATCACCCTAATCATCCACAAAATCAGCCCGATTGCCACGGAGCCTGCCGCCATAAAGCCGGTTTACAACGGTACCGCCCAAGCGCTGGTTACCGGGGGCGCACTGGACCCCGCGGCGGCGGCGGACGGCCTGGAAATCAAATTTGCGGCGGATGAAAACGGTCCCTACGACACCACGATTCCCACTGGAACCGGTGCGGGGGATTACCATGTCTGGTACACCGTAGAGGTAACAGAGAACTACCTTGCCATTGACCCGGACCCGGCTGAAATCACCGGCGTGGAAATCCGGCGCAAGCAGCTCACTCCTGATGTCACCTTGTCCGAGTATACATACCTGTATGACGGCGGGCATAAGGAGCCCAAGGTCACGGTCAAGGACGGGGAGCTGAAAACCATCCTGCCGGAAGCCGAGTACCAGTTCGAGTACGTGAACAACCGGAACGTGAGTACTGCGGATCATCCGGCAAAGGTGATTGTTACCGATAAAGCGGGCGGAAACTATGACCTTGCGAGGGTGGAGGTCCCCTTCCAAATCACTTTACGGACCCAGGAGTCCCTGTCCATCACCGAAAAGCCCAACACGATCACCTACGGGGACCAGTTTATCCTGGGCACGTCCGGCGGTTCGGGCAACGGCGTTGTCACCTGGGAGATCATCGCGGTTGACGGCGCGGCCGTGGCGGCGGTGGACCAGGACAGCGGACAGGTCACCATCATTGGCGATGGAAAGGCCACGGTGAAAGCGACCAAATCCGGCAGGGACCCTGACACCGGTGTGGTTAACTATGAGGATGCCACCGCCACCTGGACGCTGACCGCGAGCAAGAAGCCCGTCATCGCTACCGTGACGGCGGAAAACAAACTCTATGACACCAAAACCACCGACATAGTCCACGATGTAGTGCAACAGGGTGTTCTGCCTGGGGATGACATCAAGATATACGGCCTGACCGGCACCTTCGACAATGAAAATGCCGGTGTGGATAAGACCGTGAGAGTTGATACCACGGGCGAGGCAATCAGCGGAACCAACTTTGAGCATTACGACATTTCCTACTCCAGCCTCACCTTCAAGGCAGCCATCTACTAGGCGGTCGCTAATATTACGGCAGCGCCGGTGCCCGCGAGCTTGACCTACAGCGGAGCGGCGCAGGAGCTGATT
>JAAWCD010000030.1 GCA_022793095.1 Oscillospiraceae bacterium
CAGCGGAGTCACATTGGCCACGGCGTCCGGCACGGCAGTGATGGGGGAGACTCCCCACTCCGTCCGCTTCAGCAGCACCAGGCCGATGGCCATGCAGATCAGTCCCGCCAGATATTGCGTGATTCTGCGCGGTAATTGTTTCTCTTTCATAAGTCCCCCCTCTGTACAGACGGCATTATTTGACCGGGTCTGGCCGGTAGGGCTTTACCGGCTTCCGTGCGTGGGGGTTGACCTCCTCGCCTGCTTCCACTCGTTGGAACCACTTGATGGGCTCTGTGCGGAAGGCCTCCCAGGTCTCGCTGGTCATGGGCTGCTGCATGTAGGGGAAGGTGTACCGCCAGTCGTTGGTCCGGGAGATGTATTTCTCGTCCTGCTGGGCAGAGTTCTCGTCCCCCAGATCGCCAGCGGCGATCCGGAGCAAAGAGCCGTACTGCTCCGAGACTGTGTGGAGCTTCAGGTCCTCCACCAGCAGCTTTTTCATGGGCCGCTTGGCCAGGTTGGACATGATAGTGCGGTTCTCATAGGGCATCCGCTTCCACATCCGGGCGATCTCCCAGGCGCGGGCCATGACCCGGTCCTTGGACACCACCTCGCTGACCATGCCGGAGTCCAGCATCTGCTGAGCGGTGAACTGCCGTGTGGTCATCATGTAATAATTGCCCCGCTTGGTGCCCATGTAATGCTGGCACATCAGGCCCATGCCGT
This sequence comes from Oscillospiraceae bacterium, assembly GCA_022793095.1. GTDB lineage: Bacteria > Bacillota > Clostridia > Oscillospirales > Oscillospiraceae > JAAWCD01. The sequence continues at coordinate 706 of JAAWCD010000030.1, forward strand.
CTCCCGGCACCAGCCCGCCATGGGCGTGGGGAACCTCCATCCAGGTGTCTTCAGAGGCGATGGTCACATCGCAGAGCATGGCGGAATCCCAATGGAACCCAGGGCCGGGAATAGCCCCGATGGTAGGCACATCCAGGTCAAACACCATGTTCTTGATGAGGTTGGTGTCGTCAAAGTACTGGTGCTGGAACCGTTGGGTGGGCAGCTGTGAGTAGGTCTCCCAGCCATTGGGGTCGGATTCGATCATCCAGCTGTCCCCGATGTGGGTGAAAATGATGATTTCGTTCTTGGTGTCCAGAGACAGCCACCGGGTCAGCTGGCTCATGGCGCGGTGGGACATGCCGGAATGGTGCATGGGTCCGTCATTGGTCTTCCAGGTGACCTGAAGAATGCCGTCCTCCCGGTACAGATCCGCAAAATCCTTGAACCACTCCTTGTACACTTCCAGCTCCGGAAGCTTGACATAATCTGCTAAAGGTGTTCCCATATGTATTCCTCCTCTATTTTACGATCTCTCAAAGGAAAGCCTAGCAAAACGCGTTGAACCGGTTCTCCCGAAGGACTTTCAAAAGAACTAAACAACAATCCCGTGCGCCTTCGCCTCAGCCCAGAGCTGGGCGCGGAAGTCCGGATGTGCAATGGAGATGAGGGCCTCCGCCCGCTCACGGATGGTGCGGCCCCGAAGCTCCGCCACACCGTATTCCGTGATGATTGTATCCGCCAGATTGCGGGAGATGGAGACCGCCGCGCCAGGGGTCAGAACGGACTTGATCTTGGATACCGTGCCCCCTTTCACCGTGGAGGAAAAGGCCACGATTCCCCGGCCGCCCTTGGAATGCAGTGCGCCAAAGGCGTAGTCCGCCGCCCCGCCTGTACCGGAATACTGCATGGGCCCGATGGACTCCGAGCAGATCTGCCCCGTGATGTCCACCTCCATGGCCGTATTCACCGAAATCATCCGGTCGTTTTGGGCAATCACAAAGGGATTGTTTCCATAGGAGCAGGGGACCAGCCGGCAGGACGGCATATTGGACACCGTCTCAAATAGATGAGCATCCCCAATGCAAAAGGTGGCAAGGTGCTCCCCCTTGTTGATGTTCTTGCACCGGCCGTTGATATTTCCTGACTCCATCAGGTCCGCCATGGTGGAGGAAAACAGCTCCGAGTGAACCCCTAAATCATTTTTCTCCCGGAGATAGGCACCCACCGCGTCAGGCAGCCCGCCGATACCCAGCTGAATCGTGTCCCCGTCGTGGATGAGCTCCGCTACATAGCGTCCAATTTGTTGGTCCATCTCTGTGGGAACCGACCGGGGAATGGTGAAGATGGGCTTCTCCGATGTAAACCAGGCCGTCACCCGATCCAAGGGAATCTCCAGCCCGCCCCGAACCCGGCGGAAGTTGGGATTTACCTCCAGAATTACCGTTTCCGCACAGGCAAATGCCTCCTGCTCAAACATCTGGCAGTAGGGAATTTGAAACGTGCCGTTTTCACACTCCGTTACCTGGGCCACAAATACATTATTAGGCCGGTAGGCTACCCGCTCAGCCATATAGTTGTGCAGGTCAGAAGGAATGTAGGATGCAATGCCCAGCTGATGACCCTCCCGCATGTTTTTGGCGTAGAAGTGACCGATGGTCTCCACATGGCCCTTCGTGGCCGGATCCCGGAGATAAGCGTATTCGTTGTCCTTGCTTTTGACCACAGTGACATTCCGCAGGTTCGGAATCACCGTGTCCAAGTGGCTAAGAAAGTCTGTGGGCTCGGTGGCCACCCCGGAGACCGCGATGATATCGCCGCTCTTGATGAGGGCCAGGCAGGCTTCCCGGGTGGATCGCCTGGCGTCCGCTTCGCTCAAGGTTCTCCCTCCTTTTCCTTTGATATTGCCAATAGTGTATCAGCTTCTCTTTCCGATGACAATTCAAATGTTCGATGAAACATGTTTTATATTTTTAAATATCATGGTAAAATGAAGGTGTACAAATGATCTGGGGGAGGCGGTTTCCATGGACCTTCTTAAGCTGCAATATTTTGTCTGCGTCGCGGAGAGCCCCAGCATGCAGAAGGCCGCAGAGGCGATGAATGTGTCCCAATCCACCTTAAGCTTGGCTATCAAGCATCTGGAGCGGGAATTCGGGCTGGACCTGTTCCGCCGGGACAAGTACCGGCTGGAACTGACAGAGGCCGGAAAGACGTTACAGACAGAAGCTTCCGCCCTTCTGGTGCAGGCGGAGAACATCCGCCAGCAAATGCTCCAGTTCCAGGAGCGGCGGGCCAGCAGCATCACCATTGCCACTGAGGCACAGGACTTCACAGCTGAGGCAGAAATTTTCTATCATCAGTACGACCCGAAGTACCGTACCGTACAGCATATTCCCTTGCGGAACGCGGTCAAGCCCCTGCTGCAATCTGGAAGGGTGGATTTTGCCGTCACGCTCTTCGACGACACGGACGACCAGGTGGAGTCTCAGCAAATGTTTCAGGAACCCTTGCTTTTGCTGGTCAGCGAGGAGCATCCCCTTAGCCAGAACGAGAGTGTCAGCTTCCGCCAAATTCAGCGGGAGACCTTGATCTCCCTGCCGGAAGGCTACGCCTTTCGATTTCTCTGTGAATACTTTTTCACCATGAACGGCGTGCGGGTCTCCAGTGTTCACGAGGTCCGGGACCCGGAGCTGACCGCTCGGGCGGTCCGAGGCGGCTTTGGGGTGGGCTTTGTGCCCCGCTGTACTTGGCTCCAGGCAGAAGAGCAGGTCCCTCACGTCAAGGCGCTGAGGGTCAATGATCGCTTCTGCGGACGGCAGGTGTATCTTACCCGGCTGAGGCATCGGGAGCTCTCTGCCGAGGCACAGGTCTTCTATGATTTTCTGCTGTGCTTTGGGGCATGGATTCGGGATCACGGGGCGTATCCGGAGGCAGGGACAAGATCTTGGATGCCGGACCGGCCGGATCGGTGAAGACTGATGACCATCCAGGCTGCAAAATGGGCGGCGGCGGCCGGACCTTCCTCCTTACAAGGTCCGCAATTGAAAATAAAATGAAAACTTTGCCGTACCCACTAGCCAAGGAGGTAAAAATAGTTTAAAATGGAGAAGCTAAATGCAGAAGAAGAGGAGCTGTTGCAAATGCAGGAACCGCAGTTTAAACGAGTGCTGCTGAAAATCAGCGGCGAGGCCCTTGCCGGCGATCAGCACCGGGGACTCGACTTCCATGTCATCGGTCAGGTCTGCGACGTGATTAAGCGATGCGTGGAAACGGGAGTCCAGGTGGGCGTCGTAGTGGGCGGCGGCAACTTCTGGCGCGGACTCAAAGATGGAGGCGACTCCATGGTCCGGGTCCGGGCAGACCATATGGGCATGCTGGCCACCACCATCAACGCCCTGGCCGTGGCCGACGTGCTGGAACAGAAGGGCGTGGACGTCCGTGTTCAGACCGCCATTGAGATGAAGGATATCGCAGAGCCTTACATTCGCTCCCGTGCCATCCGGCACCTGGAAAAGGGCCGGGTCGTTATCTTCGGCTGTGGTACGGGAAATCCCTTCTTCTCTACGGATACCGCGGCGGTGCTTCGGGCGGCGGAGATTGACGCTGACGTCATCCTGCTGGCGAAAAACGTGGACGGGGTTTACTCCGCCGACCCCAACGTGGACCCCAGCGCTGTCAAGTACGATTCCATCACCTACAGCGACGTGCTGGCCCAGAATCTGAAGGTCATGGATTCCACCGCCACGTCCCTGTCCATGGACAACAGTATTCCCGTCCTGCTCTTCGCACTAAAAGACCCGGAAAATATTTACCGCGCCATTATGGGCGAAAAGATCGGCACCATTGTGAAGGAGGATTAACCTGTCATGAATGAACTCACCAAAGAATTTGACGCGAGAATGGAAAAGACCGTTGAAGTGGTCAAGAGCGAATTCGGCAGCGTCCGGGCGGGCCGGGCCAATGCCTCTGTACTGGACCGCATCACTGTAGAGTATTATGGAACGCCGGCCCCCCTCAACCAGGTGGCGGCTATTTCCTCGCCGGATCCTCGTGCGCTGGTGATTCAGCCCTGGGACGGCAGCCTGCTTAAGGCCATTGAAAAGGCGATTCAGATGTCTGAGCTGGGCATCAACCCCCAGAACGACGGCAAGGTGATCCGGCTGACCTTCCCACAGCTGACGGAGGAGCGCCGGAAGGATTTGACCAAGCAGGTCCGGCAGTACGGTGAGCAGGGCAAGGTGGCCTTGCGGAACATCCGCCGGGAGGCTATGGACAAGGTGAAGGCTATGAAGAAGAAGTCTGAGATTACCGAGGATGAGGTGAAGGAGTACGAGAAGGAGCTTCAGGACCTCATTGACAAGCGCTGCAAGGAAGTGGACAACCTCACCGCGCAGAAAGAAAAAGAGTTGATGAGCGTATAATGTGTGAAGAGTTGGAAGAGAACGTGAAAACGGATTGTCCATGCTGCTCCCCGCAGCGGCAAGGGGATTCCTGACAGCATTGGCTGTTCCGTGAAATATAGGGGGATTCCGATTCTGTCATCTCGGTGAGGCCCGGAGGGCCGGCGCGGCAGTCCGTCCCCTGTCCCACAGTCCAATCCCTTCCATGAGAAAGCGGATCGCGGAACGCCTGCGGGCGTTCCGCGCATTTCTAGGGATCCGCTGATTTCATTGGCGGCTCCCTAGGGAATGCGGAACGTGCGGAAAACGTACTCTTTGCGAGCTCTGCTGCATAAAGATAAGGTGTGATCACATGGCTTGGTTCAGAAAAAAGGAGCCGCTGGCGGAGGTGGATTTTGACCATCTGCCCCGCCATGTGGCCATTATCATGGATGGAAACGGCCGCTGGGCCAAAAAGCGGGGGCTGCCCCGGACCGCTGGCCACGCGGCCGGAGCGGAGACCTTCCGCTCCATCGCCACCTACTGTAAGGAAATCGGGTTGGAATACTTGACTGTGTACGCCTTCTCCACAGAGAACTGGAAGCGGCCTCCCGAAGAGGTCAACGCCATCATGGGGCTGCTGAAGCGGTATCTGCTGGAAGCGATTGAGCAGATGGAGCGGGACCGGGTGAAGATGTGCTTCTTCGGGGACCTGAGCCCCCTGACGGCGGAGCTTCGGGCGCTGTGTGAGCAGACGAAGGAAATCTCCCGCCACTATGACGGGGTTCAGGTGAACATCTGCCTGAACTACGGAGGGCGGGATGAGATCCTGCGGGCCGCCCAGACCTACGCGATGGACTGCCAGGAGGGAAGGGCGGACCCCAACCACCTGACAGAGGAAAATTTCTCCCGCTATCTGTACTCCAACGGAGTGCCGGATCCGGACCTGGTGATCCGGCCCGGCGGGGAAGTGCGGCTTTCTAACTTCCTGTTGTGGCAGTCGGCCTACGCGGAGTTTTACGTCACCGATGTGCTCTGGCCGGATTTCAGTAAAGAGGAGCTGCGCCGGGCGCTGGCCTCTTACCAGCATCGCAACCGCCGGTACGGCGGGGTAACGCTTTCTTGAAAAAAGCTTGGCAAAGAACTTTAAACTGATTCTGCCGCTTATCTGGCGCAACAGTGCGGCTTAAAGTTCTTTTGGTTCTTTTCGTTCCAGAAAAGAACAGAAAAAAGGTGCCAGCGCTCCCAGAGAGCGCGGGGAGGTCTTATGTTTAAACGAGTGATGGTGGCCGTGGTGTTTATCCCGGTGATTTTTCTGGTGCTGTTTTGGTGCCCACCCATTGTGCTGCCGGTTGCCGTCTCTGCGCTGTCCGCCATTGCCATTCACGAAATTCTGTGGTCTACGGGCTGTGTGAAGCATTTTCGTATTTCCCTCTATTCCGGCGTTTTAGGTGCGCTCATTCCCTTTTGGGTCCACTTTGAGGGCGGCACCAGCGTGGCCCTTCTGGGGCTGTTTGTGTATGTGGTGCTGCTGTTCTGCGAGGCGATTGCCAGCAAAAAGACGGTGACACTGGAGAAAATGGGGTCGGCTTTTTTTGTCAGCGTGATGATTCCTTTTTTCCTCAGCTCCTTTATCCGCATCCGGGCCATGGATCTGGGGGCCTACTATGTGATGCTCCCCTTTTTGGCAGCCTTCACCAGCGACGCCTTCGCCCTGTTCGCAGGCATGCTGTTTGGAAAGCACAAGCTGGCGCCGGAGCTGTCTCCGAAAAAGACCATTGAGGGCGCGATTGGCGGTTTCGCGGGGGCCATTGTGGGCTGCTGCCTGTACGGGTTGGTGATTCAGCTGGGGTGGCAGATGAAGCCCGACTATGCGGTGCTGGGCTTTTTCGGTGCGCTGGGGAGCGTGGTTTCCCAACTGGGCGATTTGTCCTTCTCCTACATTAAGCGAGAGTATAAAATCAAGGATTACGGGAACATTTTTCCGGGCCATGGCGGTGTGCTGGACCGGTTTGACAGCGTGATTTTCTGTGCGCCGCTGACGGAGATGCTTCTGCTTCTGCTGCCGTTTTTCCGCGCGGCTTGAGAAATCCAGAAGAAGGGCGGGATCCAACCGTGATTCTGGATTGCCCATGCGTGTGGACAAAGCCGGAAGAAACGGAAAAGCGCGCAAATTTGTAGAAGTTTATCGGTGAAGAGGCTGAAATGAGGGAATCCTATGAGAAGCGTATCCATCCTGGGCTCTACTGGTTCCATCGGCCGGCAGGCGCTGGAGGTTATTGAACAGCAGGGGATGCGGGCCGTGGCGCTGACGGCCCATCACAGCACAGCCCTGTTAGAGGAACAGTGCCGCAAGTTTCGTCCCCGCCTGGCGGTTCTGACCAGCCAGGAAGCAGCGGCTGAGCTGCGGATTCGCCTGTCTGACACGGATATCCGGGTGTCCTCCGGCATGGAGGGCCTGCTGGAGGCTGCTGTGCTGGAAGAGGCGGACACGGTGCTCACGGCCGTGGTGGGCAACATTGGGCTGAGGCCCACCTTGGCCGCAATTCGAGCGCGAAAACGAATTGCCTTGGCCAATAAGGAAACGCTGGTCTGTGCCGGGGAGCTGGTGATGGCCCAGGCGGCGGAGTACGGCGCAGAAATCGTGCCAGTGGACTCGGAGCACTCAGCGCTATTCCAGTGCTTGCAGGGCAACCGTGACCGGGGAGAAGTCAAGCGGCTGATTCTGACCGCCTCAGGCGGTCCCTTCTGGGGGAAGACCAGGGAGGATCTGAAGCAGGCCGCCCTTAGAGACGCCCTGAAGCATCCCAACTGGTCTATGGGGGCAAAGATTACCGTTGATTCCGCCACCCTGATGAACAAAGGGCTGGAATTCATTGAGGCCATGCGGCTCTATCGGATGCCGCCGGAAAAAATCCAGATTGTCGTCCATCGGGAGAGCATCATTCACTCCCTGGTGGAGTATTGCGACCATGCGATATTGGCACAGCTGGGAATGCCGGATATGCGCCTGCCGATTCAGTACGCACTCACTTGGCCGGGCCGGACAGACGCTGTAGCGGAGGAGCTGGATTTGCTCCGCTGTCCGCCGCTGACCTTCGGGCCGCCGGATACGGAAACCTTCCGGTGCCTGGCCCTGGCCCTGGATGCGGCGCGGAGGCCAGGGACGGCCTGCGCGGTGCTCAATGGAGCCAACGAGGCGGCGGTTCAGCTGTTTTTGCAGGAGAAAATCGGTTTTCTGGACATTGCGGACCGGGTGGAACGGGCGCTGAGCACGGTCCCCACTGTGGAGCGCCCCTCGCTGGACGACATCCTGGCCGCAGACGCCGCGGCTCGGGAGGCCGTCTTCTCTTCTTGAGAGATTGAGCGGCACCATCCAGCCGTGTCCCGTACTTCTTGTATTTTGGAGGTTCCATATGCTCTATATTATTCTGGCCATTCTCATGTTCGGCATCCTCATCGCGGTCCACGAGCTGGGGCATTTTCTGGCGGCGAAAGCCCTGGGTGTGCGGGTCAACGAATTCGCCATCGGAATGGGGCCCCAGCTGCTCAGCAGACAGGGGAAGGAGACGGTTTATTCCCTCCGGATGCTGCCTGCCGGCGGCTTTTGCGCCATGGAAGGGGAGGACGAGGATTCCAACGACCCCAGGGCCTTCGGCAATCAGAAGGCCTGGAAGCGGTTTATTATCCTGGTGGCCGGAGCGTTTATGAATTTCCTCACCGGCGTAATTCTTATTATGGTGCTGCTTGTGGGCGCTCAGGCCTTCGTTGGGAACACGGTTTCCGGCTTTATGGATGGCTTTCCCTACCAGGGGGAGGAATACCTGATGCCAGGGGACCAGATTATTGCCATTAACGGGGAGCGGATTTATGTCCGGTCGGACTTCAACCTGCTGCTGAGCAGGACAGAAGGAGCGCCGGTGGACCTGACGGTCCGCCGGGATGGCAAGACGCTGACCTTGACAGGGCTGGATCTGTCCCTGAGGGAGTATGTGGACGAAAATGGGCAGACGGGGTATTATTACGGGCTGTATTTCGCCCTGGAGAAGGCTACGCCTTTGAACTGGATCAAGTATAGCCTGGGCAATGCAATTGACTTTGTGCGCCTGGTGCGGCTGAGTCTGACCGATCTGTTTACCGGCCGGGCGGGGATGAAGGACTTGACCGGGCCCATCGGCATTATTGACACCATCGGCCAGGTGGGGGAACAGTCGGTCAACGTCACGGAGGCCATTCAGAATATCATTTACTTCTCCGCCTTCCTGGCGGTAAATCTGGCGGTGATGAATCTGCTGCCCCTGCCGGCGCTGGACGGCGGACGGGTGTTTTTCCTGCTGGTCAACAGTGCAGTTACCGCTGTAACCCGGCGGAAGCTGGACCCTAAATATGAGGGCTACGTCCACATGGCTGGGCTGGTGCTGCTGCTGGGCCTGATGGTGGTGGTGGCGTTCAACGATATTGTACGCATTGCCGCCCGGTAAACAGGCGGCTGGGACTGGAGCGGTGTGGCAATCCGCTCCCTTGTCCTATTTATTCCCCGCACTGAAAGGAGGACTTATGACCAAGCAAATCAAGGTGGGCGGCGTCTCGATTGGCGGCGGCGCACCGATTACCATTCAATCCATGTGCAATACACCCACCCAGGATGTGGAGGCGGCAGCAGCGCAAATCAACCGGCTGGCCGCTGCCGGCTGTGAGATTGTCCGGGTGGCGGTGCCCGATTTGGCCGCCGCTAAGGCAATCGGGGCCATCAAGGAGCGGATTTCGATTCCGTTGGTGGCGGACATTCACTTTGACTACCGGCTGGCGCTGGAAGCCGTTGCCGCTGGCGTGGACAAGGTTCGCATCAACCCCGGCAACATCGGAGACCAGGACCGGGTCCGGGCCGTGGCCCGAGCCTGCGCCGCCAAGGGGGTTCCCATCCGAATCGGCGTCAACGGCGGCTCCCTGGAAAAGGAAATCCTGGCTAAATACGGAGGCGTGTGCGCCGAAGCCCTGGTAGAATCGGCCTTTGGACATATCCAGCTGCTCAATGAGTGCGATTTTGATGATATCTGTGTGTCGCTGAAATCCTCTTCTGTGCCTGTTACCATGGCCGCTTACCAGCTGATGAGCCAGAAGCGTGAATATCCCTTACACATTGGAGTGACCGAGGCGGGCACACCCCGGATGGGGATTCTGAAGTCTGCCGCTGGAATCGGGGGCTTGCTGGCCCTGGGAATTGGCGACACCTTCCGGGTGTCCCTGTCCGCCGACCCGGTAGAGGAGGTCTATGCCGCCAAGGACATTCTGAAGGCGACCGGCCTGCGGCGGGAGGGACCGGAGCTCATTTCCTGTCCCACCTGCGGACGGACGAAAATCGACCTCATCGGCCTGGCCAACCAAGTGGAAGAGCAGTTGAAGGGCTGCAAAAAAAATATTACCGTGGCGGTGATGGGCTGTGTGGTCAACGGCCCTGGAGAGGCCTCCGCCGCGGATGTGGGCATCGCCGGCGGGGATGGCGTGGGCATGCTGTTCCGGCACGGGGAAATCGTGAAAAAGGTGCCTCAGGACCAGTTGGTGGACGAGCTAATGTCCATGATTGAGGCGCTTTGAGGGAGGGAAGCCATGGTATCCGGGAAATTCAGGACGGCGATTTGAAGGGACTGCTGGCCCTGTACACCCACCTGCATGACGATCCGGTATCCGTACCACACCTTACCCAGCGGATAGTCAAAATCCAGCGGGACACGCTTTACTTCGCTTCCCACTTTGTTACCTCCAACCTTCCGCATCGTTTGAATTGTCCGTCTCCCTGAACAAATCTTCCATATCAATTTGTCCTGGCAGCACGCCGTCCTCCATCCACCAATGAAATACATCTTCTTCGGTGATTCCCATCTTCCTTGTATCTTTCCTCTGCGATCCCGTTCTTTCGGCACACCTAATTCCGTTCAGATCTAAGCGCCGCAATTCATCCCGGACAAAATAGACCGTACGGTGGACAATGGAAGAAAGTTCCGGAGCTGGGAGGGCGTGATGCGGACCGTGACTGGCAAAGGGGACAGACTTCACCGGGATAACCGAGGAAGATACACTACAGGTCCAGCGGAGGGTAAACAAGTACCCGCGCGGCATCCTTGGGGGAAGGTGTGCCAGGCGGGTGCTGTTGGAGCTTGCCCAGAGGGCAGGGATTGAGGGGGTAGAGTTGCTTTTGTAGATAATACACAAAAAATAATTTTAGATTTTTCTGCATTTAGCCCTTGGCATTTTCAATTTTCCTCTTTACAAACACGGAAAACTCTGCTATACTATACTACGCTCTGGTGAGCATGGTATGCGTCCGTAGTTCAATTGGATAGAGCGTCAGATTCCGGTTCTGGATGTTGGGGGTTCGAGTCCCTTCGGGCGTGCCAACTTGCATTGACAAAAAAAGATGCAGACAAAAATCCCGCACTTCGGTGCGGGATTTTTGTATATAAAATCAAAAACTCAAAGCAATTAAGAACAATTTTCTCACATTTGAAAAATCAGGGGGCGTAAAATAACGTACCGGAGATGCAAATTCGCCGGATTTGGGA